>JBAQXA010000304.1:0-2468 GCA_049299195.1 Nocardioides sp. | reverse complement strand
GGCCAAGCTAATCGACTGGATCCAGAAGCCGGCGCGCGTGCTCGATGAGACCTACGCGCCGTTCTATCGATGGTTCCCCGACGCGACCCTCAACACCTGTTACAACGCCCTGGATCGCCACGTGATTGCTGGCCACGCCGACCGGGTTGCCCTGATCTATGACTCGGCGGTGACGGGAGCGAAGCGGCAGTTCACCTACGCCGAGTTGCTCGCCGACGTCGCCGCATTTGCCGGCGTACTGACCGCGCTTGGCGTCGAGAAGGGTGACCGGGTCATCGTCTATATGCCGATGATCCCCGAGGCGGTGGTTGGCATGCTGGCATGCGCGCGGATCGGAGCGGTGCACTCGGTTGTGTTCGGCGGCTTTGCCCCCGCGGAGTTGGCGGTGCGGATCGATGACGCTCAGCCCAAGGTGGTCCTGACGGCGAGTTGTGGGATCGAGCCCAGCAGGGTGATCGAGTACAAGCCGATGCTCGACGCGGCGCTCGACCTGGCCGAACACAAGCCGGGTGCGGTGATTCTCAAGCAGCGACCCGAGGTGCTCGCGACCATGGTCGAGGGGCGCGACCTCGACTGGGACGCGATGGCCGCAGCGGGCCGCACCGACCCGGCCGGGTGCGTCGAGGTCGCTGCCACCGATCCGCTCTACATCCTCTACACCTCCGGCACGACCGGGAAGCCCAAGGGCATCGTGCGCGACAACGGCGGTCATGCGGTCGCCATGGCGTGGTCGCTGCCCAACATCTACGGCTGCGCGGCCGGGGATGTTTGGTGGGCCGCCTCCGACGTGGGGTGGGTGGTCGGCCACTCCTACATCGTCTATTCGCCGCTGATCAACGGCGCAACGACGGTGCTTTATGAAGGCAAGCCCGTGGGCACTCCGGACGCGGGCGCGTTTTGGCGAGTGATCGAGGAGTACGGCGTCAACGGACTGTTTACGGCGCCGACCGCGATCCGGGCGATCAAGAAGGAAGACCCGGACGCCGCGTTGCTCGCCGACTACGACGTCTCAAGCCTGCACACGTTGTTCCTCGCGGGCGAGCGCCTCGATCCGGACACCTACCACTGGGCCTCCGACAAGCTCGGAGTGCCGGTGATCGACAACTGGTGGCAGACCGAGACGGGTTGGCCGATCGCGGCCAACCTGCGGGGTATGGACCCCATGCCGATCAAGCCGGGGAGCCCCTCGGTGGCCGTGCCCGGGTATGACGTGCAGGTGCTCGATGAGCACGGCGTGCCGTTGCCGGCGGACACCGAGGGGGCGATCTGCCTCAAGCTGCCGATGCCGCCGGGCACGCTGCCGACGCTGTGGCATGACGACGAGCGCTATGTGTCCTCCTACCTCACGGCGTTTAAGGGGTACTACCTCTCCGGCGATGGCGGCTACATCGACGGCGACGGCTATCTCTACGTGATGGGGCGCACCGACGACGTGATCAACGTGGCCGGGCATCGGCTGTCGACGGGATCGATGGAGGCGGTGATCGCGCAGCATCCAGCGGTGGCCGAGTGTGCGGTGATCGGCGTGGCCGACACGATGAAGGGGCAGTTGCCGCGCGGTTTCGTGGTGCTGAAGGCCGGGGCGGAGATCGAGCCCGATCAGCTGCGCGTCGAGCTGGTGAAGATGGTGCGCGAGCAGATCGGCGCTGTCGCGGCGTTTAAGGAGGTCGCGGTCGTGAGCGGCCTGCCGAAGACGAGGTCGGGCAAGATCCTGCGCAAGACCATGCGGGAGATCGCCGACGGCAAGGACGCGACCGTGCCCTCGACGATCGAGGACGAGACGGTGCTGGACCGGCTGCGCCCGACGCTGCGGCCTGGTGGGTGAGCGGCCGGCGGGTGAGCGGGCGGCATACGGCCAGGGCGAGCCGGCGGGTGAGCGGGCGGCATACGACCACACAGACCCCATGAGCCCCACTTGGCGGGCAATCCTGGCGCTTAGCCCGGGAAGTTTTGCCTGCTAACCGGGCAATTTCGCGGCCAACCGGGGAATCCGACCCCGCGACCCCCTTCTGGGAGGATGGGGGGGTGGGTAGACGGGATGTGGTGGTTCTCGGGTCGACGGGGTCGATTGGGACGCAGGCGCTGGAGATCATCCGCCGTCACCCTGACCGCTTCCGGGTCGTTGGCCTGACTGCAGGAGGGGGCCAGCCCGAACTCTTCGCTCGGCAGGTCGCGGAGTTTGCTCCGGCGTACTCCGGTCTCGGCGAGGAGGCTTCGATCAGCGCGGCCGCGATGGCGGCCGATGTGGTCCTCAACGGCATCACCGGGGCGGTCGGGCTGCGGCCCACCATCGCCGCCCTCGAAGCCGGCAACACTCTTGCGCTGGCCAACAAGGAGTCCCTCATCATCGGGGGACCGGTCGTCACGCGGCTGGCAGGTCCGGGCCAGATCGTGCCGGTCGACAGCGAGCACTCCGCCCTCGCGCAGTGCTTGCGCGGCGGCGCCGCCGCGGAGGTACGCCGCTTGGT
>JBAQXA010000303.1:0-1569 GCA_049299195.1 Nocardioides sp. | reverse complement strand
TGTGGGCGCGGGGACTTCCAGGATCTCGACGGCGCCCGGGCCGGTCGCAGCGGTCACCACGGCGGCGCGCATCGAGGAGGTCATCGGGAGTTGCGCCACTCCTGGTTGGCGCTCACGCCGACCAGCACGTAGATCAGCACCGCGTTGATCGCCGCAAACAGCAGCGCCCCCATCACCAGCCCCATCGGGGTGGCATTGCCGAGCTGGTCGAGGCCGGCGCCGATCGAGTCGCCGCGGAAGATCGCGTAGGCGAGCGAGGCGATCACCGCCATCACCGCCGTCGTGGCGAGCACACCGAGGGAGGCCAGGACCGTGAAGTTGGTCCGCTCCTCGTTGGTCGGCCGCCGACCGTAGTCGCGCACGAAGCTCTGCCCCACCACGAGCGCGAGCAGTCCCGGGGTGATCATCGCGAAGGCCCCGCCGACCTTGACCAGGGAGTAGAGCACCACCAGCGCGCTCCCAATCAGGACATAGAGGCCGAGGAATCGCTTGAGATAACCGTTGAGCGGATTCCCCATCGGGGCCGGTTGGGGCGAGAGGCTCATGGTGCTGGATCCTAGCGAGGCTCGACGACGCGGTTCATCTCGAAGTGCATCGGATCGGTCCAGTTCCAGTCGCCGCCCCAGGCGAAGCCCCACTTCTTAAAGATCGAGACCACGGTGCGGTCCATCTGCCCCGCGGTGCCGCGCTGGTTGCCCGGGACGTTGAGATCCAGAGCGATGCCGAAGGAATGGAGGCTGAGCTTCGTCGTACCGGCGATGAAGCGGGGGTAGAAGCAGCCGGCGTACTCATCGGGGTGGATGGCGCTCGCCAACCCGCGGGCCTGGATCTCGGTGAACGCCGCCCGGAGCTGCGGCAGGACGACGCGGTGGCAGGTGACCGTGCCGAGGATCGGCACCTCGGCGGTGCGGATGTTGGCGCGCACCCAGGCCGGGTCCGGGGCGATCCGGCCGCCGCCGAGCACGGTGTAGGAGAAGGAGCCCACCGCCGCGGCCACCGATCCGCCGGTCAGGACGGCGGTCTGTTGCACCGTGATGTCGAGGTTGGGGCCGAGGATCTGCACCGAGATGTCGTCGCCGACGATCTGCTGGATCAGGGGGCGCACCGACTGAGGCGAGGCGGCGCCGGTGGCCAGGAGCATCGCGTTGCCCGGCGGCATCCCGAGGGTCGAGGCGTAGCTCGTGTTGACGATGGCATCGATCTGCGGCACCTGCGGGGCATAAGCGCCGATGTGCACGCTCGCCGCGCTCGCGTCGTTGCCGAGTCTGAGGCTGCCGGTCTCGTCCTGAAGGGCCGTCCCGGTCTTTTGGTCGACGGCGATCTCGCCCCCTGCGAGGCGGTCCCACACCTGCTGCTCCTGCGCGGTCGCATTGGGCGCAAACCGGCGGTATGCCGGGAGGTCGACCGCCGCGATCTGCAGGATCTGGTCCTGCACCGCCACCTGGGCGAGGCTGAAGAGCTCGGAATCGGTCACCTGCGCCACGGCCCGGATCGCGCGCACCTGATCGTCGGTGAGCGGCGTGGTCGCGTAAACCAGCAGGTCGGCGCCCGACTCGGCGCCGGTAAAGG
>JBAQXA010000302.1:0-1678 GCA_049299195.1 Nocardioides sp. | reverse complement strand
GCTGCAGCCTGCGCTGCCTGGGCCCGCGCGGCTCCTTCCTGCGCTCGCGCGTCGAGCTGCCGCTGTTGTTCCTCGGCGGTCACCTGTCGCGCAAGAGCCAACTCCATCACGAGGGCCTGCTGACGCGCCCCGATCTGGGCCACCTGCTCAGTCGCCACGGCGACCTGAGCGTCGAGGGCGTGGTGTGCCTCGCCAAGAGCTCGGGCCCGCTCGGCGCGCACCCGGGCTTGCTCTTGTGCGGTCGCGCGGAGCGCGTCGGCGAGCCCCGCCAAGGACTGGGCTTCCCGGAGCTGCCGATCTTGGGCTTCGGCCGCGTCGTCGAGATACTGCGCCATGTCGAGAGCTTGGCCCGGTCCCACCGTCAGCAGATGCAGCAGGCCCTGGTGACCCACCCCGCCTTGCTCATATGCCGCGGCGGCAAACCGACTCAACGCATCACGCGCCGCGTCAGCCGCCTGCGTCGCACGATCAGCCTCGTCTTGCGCCCGGGCGGCTGCATCTGCCGCGACCCGCTCCGCCTCGGCGGCGGCGGCATACTCACCGGCCTGGCGGCTGACCGCGTGCTGCAACGCGGCGAGTTGTGCAGTGGCCCGCGCGTAGTCCGCCTCGAGCGCCGCGACCCGGTCTTCGGTTGCGACCGTCGACCCCGTCACGCCGGTGCCGGGGGGAGCGTATGCCGGCTGGGCCAGGGCGATCCCGCCGGAGGTCAGGACGAGGGCCGCTCCACACATGGCCGCGACGCCGGCACGCCGAAACCTGGCGGCAGCAACGACGAGCGGGGGACGCGACACCATGGCACCTTCGGATAGAGGGTCGGCCCCTACCGTAGCCAGATGTCACCAATTGCACCATACGTCCCACGCACATCTCTGGGCTCCCACAACACGCCGACACGCCGACACGATTTCGGCGGGCTGGCCTCTCAGTCGGGAACCGTCGACACCCCCGCACCCTGTTGGCAGATGAGGTGCGCCACGAGCGCCGTCCACCCCGTTTGATGTGAGGCGCCGAGTCCGCGGCCGGTGTCCCCGTGGAAATACTCGCTGAAGACCGGGTGGTCGCTCCACAGCGGGCCGGTCAGGTGGTCGCGCGGATCG
The DNA here is from genome assembly GCA_049299195.1 of Nocardioides sp. GTDB lineage: Bacteria > Actinomycetota > Actinomycetes > Propionibacteriales > Nocardioidaceae > Nocardioides. Next base: position 581 of record JBAQXA010000302.1, on the reverse strand, counting down.
CTGGCGCGCCGCCCGTCAGGACCGGGCCGGAAGAGGTCGAGCAGCCGTTGCTCGAGGAGCCGGGCGACCTCGGTCAGACCCATGACCTGTCCCGAGCCCGTGGGGTAGGCGACCTGAAGCCCGGCGCCGGCGCCCGCGGCATACGCGCGCAAGGCATCGATGATCAGGGCGTTGACGGGGAACCACACCGGGCCCCGCCAGTTGGAGTTGCCGCCAAACATGGGCGAGTTCGATTCTCCCGGAACGTATTCGATCTCGACAAAGCCGTCGGGGAGCTCGATGTGGGCGCCCCCGCGATAGACCGCAGACAGCGACCTGATGCCGTGTGGGCCAAGGAACTCCGCCTCGTCGAGCATCGTCTCGAGGAGCCGGCCGTGACGTGCCGGGTCGATGAGCATGAGGGTCGCTGGGCCGTAGGGGCCCTCGCCCTGCAGCACCGCGTCGGTCTCCTCCGGGCGGTTGCGTTGCAGCCCCCGCAGCCGCTCCATGAAGTCGGGCAGTTCACGAGCGACCCAGTCCGGCACGACCGCGACGGCCAGTAGCGGCAGCAGCCCGACCAGCGAGCGCACCCGCAGCCGACG
>JBAQXA010000301.1:0-12709 GCA_049299195.1 Nocardioides sp. | reverse complement strand
GAGGACGAGTCCCCGACCGATGGCGCTCGTCGGGGTCAACCAGGACTCCACACGCACCTGACACCCGAGCTCTTCGGCGACTTCGCGGCATACGGCCTCGGCGGGGGATTCGCCGGGCTCGACCTTGCCGCCAGGAAACTCCCAGCGCCCGGCGGCTTCCGCGGGCGCGACCCGGCGGGCGGCCAGCACGCGCCCGGACCGGATGATCGCCGCACCAACGACCAAACGCGCGCCAAACTCACCGTTCTCCACCGCGGCAGCGTAGCCCGGGCATAAACGGGCCCCCGGGCGTGCGACGAATTGGGCCGAGCCGATGCGGGTCCGTACCGTTGCCGGGTGAGTGAAACCGAAACCAACCCGCCGTCCGCTCCCGCCGTCGACAAGCTCGACAGCCGCGTTCTTGCCGTCGCGGGGGTCGTCGTTCTGGGCGCGATCATGTCGATCCTCGACATCACCGTCGTGACGATCGCCATGGAGAAGTTCCGCGAGGTCTTCGAGGCCACGCCGGCTCAGGTCGCCTGGACGATGACCGGTTATACCCTCGCGCTGGCGAGCGTCATCCCGCTGACCGGCTGGGCGGCGGATCGGTTCGGAACCAAGCGCCTCTACCTGCTCGCTGTCCTGCTCTTCACGGCCGGATCGGTGCTCTGCTCGCTGGCCAACTCCATCGAGACGCTCGTGCTGTTCCGCGTCATCCAGGGCTTGGGCGGCGGCATGCTCATGCCCCTGGGCATGACGATTTTGACGCGCGCCGCCGGACCCGAGCGAGTCGGCCGGGTGATGGCGGTGCTCGGCATCCCGATGCTGCTGGGGCCGATCTTCGGCCCGATCCTCGGCGGCTGGCTGATCGAAGTCGCCTCGTGGCACTGGATCTTCCTGATCAACTTGCCGATCGGCATCGGCGCCATCATTTATGCCGCGCTCGTGCTCCCCAAGGACGACCCGAGCCCGTCGGAGACCTTCGACTGGATCGGCATGGTGCTGCTCTCCCCCGGTTTGGCGGCCTTCCTCTACGGCGTGAGCTCGATCCCCGAGCATGGCGGGATCAACCACCGCGAGGTGCTGCTGCCGGCGAGCATCGGCGCCGTGCTGATCGTCGCCTTCGTGGGGCGCACGATCTTCAATGAGATTGAGCACCCCCTCGTCGACCTGCACCTGTTGCAGAACAAGCAGATGTCGGTCGCCGTGATCGCGATGTCGCTGTTCGCGATGGCGTTCTTCGGCGCGTCGATTCTGTTCGCGCAGTACTTCATCGCCGTCCGCGGCGAGGGCACGCTGAGCACCGGGTGGCTGCTGGCTCCCCAGGGGTTCGGCGCCATGGTCACGATGCCGATCGCCGGCATCCTCGTGGACCGGATCGGCCCCGGCAAGATCGTGCTCACCGGTATCTCGCTGATCGTGGCCGGGATGGCGATGTTTACCCAGGTTGGCGTCGACACGTCGTACAAGTTCCTGCTCGCCGCGCTATTCATCCAGGGTCTCGGGATGGGCGCCACGATGATGCCCATCATGACCTCGGCGTTGCAGACGCTGACCGACCACACCCTGGCGCGCGGTTCGACGCTGATGAACATCGTGCAGCAGGTCGCTGCGTCCATCGGAACGGCGCTGTTCTCGGTGTTGCTGACCAACTCCTACAACGACTCGCGAGAGATCGGGCTGATGACCGCCATCGCGCGGGCCGGTGGGGACCAGACGGCGATGGGCGCGCTGTTGGCGAAGGCTCAGATCACCCCGGACCAGATCCCCGGACTGATGGAGATTGCCCGGACCGACATGGCCGCGGCCTTCGCCTCGGCCTTCGTGGTGGCCACTGCCCTCGTCGCCTGCGTGTGGTTGCCGGCGCTCTTCCTGCCGCGCACGCGGGTGCACGCGGACAGCGACGCCGCCCACTCCGCGGCAGCACACGTCCACCACTGACCGCTGGGGCGACCCCGCGTCATACGGATGCGGCAAGCACCCTCCGCCACACCAGCCCCACCGGGCAGGCAATCCTGGCGCTTAGCCCGGGAAGTTTCCCCGGTTAGCCGGGCAAATTGACGGCCAACCGGGGAACCCAACCCCACGGGCAGAGTTCCGGGTGAGGAAGTGCGGCCAGTACGGCGCGAGCCCCCACCAGCCACACCAGCCCCACCGAGCAGGCAATCCTGGCGCTTAGCCCGGGAAGTTTTGCCTGCTGGCCGGGCAATTTGACGGCCAACCGGGGAATCCGACCCCCCAGGTAGGGTTCTCGGGTGAGGAGTGCGGGGGGTGGTGGGGTGCACCTGCGCCGAACTGGCGAGAACGTCAGTGAGATTGGGGCGTTTGCGGCACTCACGGGGGGAGCGGCTGGGCTGGAGGCCGTGCTCGCCGACCTCAATCGGGTGGGCAAGCGGTCGCGGGGCTGGTTCGGGCGGGCCGTGCGCGAGGCCTACACCTGGGACGCCGCTGACCGACGCACCCGCGACTGGTACCCCCAAGGCATCACGACGACGACCCATGCGTCCAGGCCGGCGACCCAGGCGGGCGTCAGCACCGATCTGGACAACGTGCTCGCCATCACCTGGTACGCGAAGGAGCGCAACGGCCTCGCCCAGGGATCCCGCGTCACCTTCTATGACCGCGCCACAGCCCGTTATCGCCACGTGCTGCTCGTTGTCCCCGTCCTGCGCGAGAGCGAAGACGGCGAGCAACAGTTGAAGCTCGAGCCCCTGCGCGTCCACGCCGGGGGCATCGTCTGGGCCGGCCCGTTTCTCCACATCGCCGCCACCGCGCGCGGCTTCATGACCTGCCGGGTCGACGACATCCTGCGCATTCCAGACGAGGTCGGCGACCCCGCTGGGCGGCGACTCGGCATCGCCGATGACCGGGTCTCCTCCTACGGCTACCGCTACGTCTTGCCGGTGCGCTTCGCCTATCGCGCCGAGTCCGACTCCGGCGTGCCGCGGCTGCGCTACTCCTGCCTCTCCCTCGACACCAGCAGCCTGCCGCCGGTGCTGATCACCGGGGAGTTCGGGCGTGGCGACCAGACCACGAGGATCGCGCGCTTTCCGTTGGACCCCGTCAGCCTGCTGCCCCTGCTCGGCAACGACGGGCGCGCGATGCCGACCGACATCGACGACAGCGCCGTGCGCCGCCTCCAAGGCGTCGCCCGGGTGCAGGGCACCCACTACGCGTCGGTCTCCCACGGGCCGCTGCTGCCGGGATCGGTGTATGCCGGCGCGCCGGGCTCGTTCCGCGGGCACCACTTCGCAATGCCGATGGGGCCAGAAGATCTCAGTCCCGATGTCGGGGGCGATCGGCTCTGGTCTCTGTCGGAGTACCCGGGCAGGCGGTGGATCTACAGCATGGACCGGGCCTTCTTCGACTAAGTGCGCCGCGGTTCAGGTCCCGGCCGCTTCAGGGCCGCTTCAGAGCTTCGGGAAGCCCTTCCCGGTGCGCTCGCCCTCTTCGAACAGCTTCTTCGCCTTGCCCACGATGGACCGGTCGGGCCGGCCGACGACGTTGTAGTCCTTCTCGGGGTAGTCGAACTGGGAGAGCACAAAGCGCATGGCCTCGATGCGGGCCCGCTTCTTGTCGTTGCTCTTGATCACCGTCCACGGGGCGTCCCGGGTGTCGGTGTAGAAGAACATCGCTTCCTTGGCGTCGGTGTAGTCGTCCCACTTGTCGAAGCTGGCCCGATCGGTGGGCGAGAGCTTCCACTGCTTGACCGGGTCGAGCGAGCGGGACTCAAAGCGCGCGCGCTGCTCGCCCTTGCTCACCGAGAACCAGAGCTTCATCAGGTGGATGCCCGAGTCGACGAGCATCCGCTCGAACTCGGGGCAGGAGCGCATGAACTCCATGTACTGGTCGGGGGTGCAGAAGCCCATCACCCGTTCGACGCCCGCGCGGTTGTACCAGGAGCGGTCGAACATCACGATCTCACCGGCGCTCGGCAGGTGCGCGACATAGCGCTGGAAGTACCACTGGGACTTCTCCATGTCGGTCGGCACCGGCAGCGCCACCACCCGCGCACCACGCGGGTTGAGGTGCTCCATGAAGCGCTTGATCGCGCCACCCTTGCCGGCCGCATCGCGGCCTTCGAAGACGAGCGCGACCTTCTGACCCGTGGCCTTCACCCAGACCTGGAACTTCAGCAGTTCGATCTGCAGGTCCCGCTTGATCGACTCGTACTCCGCGGTCTTGAGCTTGTGGTCATAGGGATAGCCCTCGCGCCACGCCGCGGGCTTGTGCGCGCTCTTGGCCTCACCGTTGCCAGCAGCGGCCTCAGCCTGACTCTCCCGCAGGTCCGCCAACGCACTCAGCGTGTGCTTGTCGGGCGCCTGCGGGTCTGCAGTGGCGGCCGGATCAGGAGTCTGGGGAGGGTTGGCATTCGGCATGCGCACAGAATAGGGGCTGCGCAGCCGCCACGGCACGGACCTTGGTCCCGAATGGGACCGGCGCGACTACGCCGAGGGGGCCTCGCCCAGGGTGAGGGCTGCACGCACAAAGCGATGCAGTCGGACCCGGACACTGTCCGCCGACTCACCGCGTTGGCGCTGCGCCGCAGCAGCCCCAGCCACAGCGTTGAGCAACTCCGCCACACCGACCGGGTCGCCAACTCCGGCGCGAGCCAGTGCCCCCGTCAGCGGCTCGACAAGCTCCCGGTGCAGCTCCCCCACCCGACGGATGCACTCCGGCGGCATCTCCATCCGACCCTGATCGACCGGCATCGGCGCATGCCCGTCCTCGGCGAGTTCAACGGCAGCATCGAGATAGGCCAGCACCTCTTCGGCGGGCCCCCCGGGCACGGCCACCGCCGCCCGCACAGCCTTCAAGGCCTCAGCAAACATCTCCTCGTAGGCCGCTCCCACCAGCGCGCCCGTGGACGCGTAGTACTGGTAGACGCTGCTGCGCGCCAGTCCAGCGCCGGCAGCCACGGCCGCGGGTGTCACCGCGGAGACGCCGCCCTCGCGCAGCAGCCGGGTGGCGGTCCGCAAGATGTCACCGCGACGCCGCGTGTGATGCTCGGCGAGGGTGGGCGCGTCGATCTTGGGCACCCGGCCATTGTGACCCATCCCCCCACTCCGCCTCGATTGCCAGCACCTGATCCACGGCCAGCACCAGCCCGACCGCTCCCGTCTCCAGCACTGCCACCACCCCAATTGCCTTTCCGACAGACCTGTCGGTAAGCTATCTCGACATGAGTGTCGATAAGATTCGTTGGGGCACATTGCTCACCGTCGGCTTCGGCGTCGCGCTGGTCATCATGGACGCGACCATCGTCAACGTCGCCCTCCCGGTGGTCATGAGTGACCTGCAGTTGACCGGCGCCGACGCGCAGTGGCTCAACGCGTCCTACGCGCTGACGTTTGCGGCGCTGCTGGTGACCGTGGGGCGATTGGGCGACCAATACGGCCGGCGCCGACTCTTTGCGCTGGGCATCGGCATCTTCATGGTGGCCTCTGTCTTCGCGGGATCGGCAGAAAGTGCCGCGATGCTCATCGGCGCTCGCTTCGTGCAAGGTGTCGGGGCCGCTCTCGTCGTCCCGAGCACCCTGTCGATCCTCAACGCCACCTTCACCGGGCGCGCCCGCGGCATCGCCTTCGCGGTGTGGGGCTCACCGATCGGCGGCATGGCCGCCCTCGGCCCGCTCGCGGGGGGCTGGCTCGCCACAAACGTCTCCTGGCGCTGGGCCTTCTGGCTCAACATCCCGCTCGGCCTGCTGATCCTGCTCGGCATCCTCCGCGCCGTACCGGAGAGTCGCGACCCCGAGGTCCAGGCCGGCACCGACTGGATCGGCGCCGTGCTCTCGATGATGGGCATGGGCGCAATCGTGTTTGCCCTGATCGAGGGCTCCTGGTTCGGCTGGTGGCGCCAGGAGGACGGCTCGTGGTCACCGGTCCCGGGCGCGCTCGCCGGCGGACTGGCCGTGATGGTGGTGTTCCTCGTGGTGGAGTCGCGCCGCGCCGGCGCGGGCCGACCGGTGATCGCCGACCTCGGGTTGTTCCGCCTCACCACCTTCCGCGCGGGAGTGGTGGCTGCCCTCGTGGTCGCGTTCGGCGAGTTCGGGCTGCTCTTCACCCTGCCGTTGCTGCTGCAAGGCACGCTCGGGTACTCCGCCCTCGGCACCGGCGGCATCATCGCGGCGCTTGCTTTGGGCACCTTCCTCGTCTCCGGCGCCATCCCCCGAATCTCCGAGCGGCTCTCCCCCAGGCTCGTCGTCCAGATCGGACTCGCCTTCGAGGTGATAGCCGTCGCGGGTTTGGCCCTCTCGCTCTCCCTGGACATCCCCGTATGGCTCGTCGCCGCGTGGCTCTTCCTCTATGGAGCCGGAGTCGGGATGGCGACCGCCCAGTTGACCTCACTACTCCTGCGCGATGTGCCCGCCCAACAAAGTGGCCAGGCATCGGGGCTGCAGAGCTCCGTGCGTCAGGTGGGCTCGGCCCTCGGCGTGGCCCTGCTCGGAGGCCTCCTGGTGGGCAACCTGGCCCGGCAGACCCGCGAAAACCTGCAGGCCCTCAACCTCGATGGATCTCAGATCGAGGCCATCACCGCTGCGGTCAAGGAGAGCGCGGGCATCCACATCGCTGCATTGCAGGCTCCCGGCGGCGAGGCCGCGATCGCCCGCGCCGCCGGCGAGGCGATGATCCACGCGAGTCAGCTGACCACCGGAGCCGCAGCCGCAGCCCTGGCGCTCGGCCTCCTCGCGAGCTTCGCGCTCCCTCGTGAGGCCCCCAAGACAGTAGGCCCGCAGACAGTGAGCCCCCAGACAACAAGCCCCGCAACCGATCCGTCCGCAACCCCCGACCCCCTCTGACCAGGAGACACCATGCAGACCCTGCTTTTCCGCCTCGCCGCCACGTGGACCATCCTCGGACTGGCCTCGGGGCTCGGCTACCGCGAACTGACCCGCAGCCACGACTTCGACGGGCGCACCCAGCTAGCCGTGGCTCATACCCACGCGTTGGTCCTCGGCACCGTGATGATGCTCGTGCTGCTGGTCCTCGACCGGGTCTACGACCTCGCCTCCGAGCGCGGCGCCGTGGCCGGGGTCTGGATCTACAACGCGGGCGTGCTGGTGACGGTGACCATGCTGGTGGTCAACGGCTCCCGCCAGGTGCTGGGCACCGAAGAGGTGCCAGCAGCACTGGCGGGCATCAGCGGCACCGGCCATATGACGATCAGCCTCGGGCTGATCTTGCTCTTCTTGGCCCTCGGTGGCGCCGTACGACGCGAGGCCACCGGCAGCGACGTGCCGCAGGCCGGTGGCTCCGCTGCCGAGGTCAGCTCCGCAAGCTGACCAAGGCGCTGTCCAACTCGACGACTTGGTTGATCAGCCCACCCAACTCGGTGGCGCGGCGGTCCCCGGGCGCGAACCCGTCGGCACCCCAGTCGGTGAAGAGCGAGAGCTCGAGCTGCCCGCGGACCGGGAAGAGGAAGGCGTTGGCCATGCTGAGTCGCCAGTGCTCGACCGCGCGCACGCCACCGGAGGCGCCGTAGCCGATCAGGCCGACCGTCTTGTAGCGCCACTCGGGGTAGAGCACGTCGAAGGCGTTCTTCATCGCGCCCGGCATCGAGTGGTTGTACTCCGGGGTCACCCACAAGAAGCCGTCGAAGCGACTCACGGCCGCACTCCACGCCTGGGTCTGCGGGTTCTCGTAGCGGCCCATCGCGGCCCCCGGAACGGTGGCCTCAGCCAGCAGCGGGAGGTCGAAGTCGGCCAGGTCGAGGAGCTCTGCGCTCACGTCGTCGCGGGTGCTGGCCTGCTCGAAGACCCACTCCCCGACCGCGCGACCGGCGCGTCCTGGTCGGGTGGAGCCAATGAGTACGGCGAGATGCGGGCGGTGGGGTTCGTTGGTCGTCATGGGGTGGCCAACGCTCCTCTGCCGAAGTCGATTCCCGGCCCCTAAACTTCGGCCCATGGGGCCAGGCTGTTACGTCATCGAGCGCACCGGCGCCGGGCGATTGGCGACGATGGCCTGTCCGGGCGCGGTCATGCATCCCGCCACCGAGCTTGGTGAGCTCGCCGCCTCGGGAGTCGACGTCATCGTGTGTCTGTTGCCCGACGACGAACTGCGCGAAGCCGGCCTCGAAGACGAGGCCTCCCTGGTGCGCACGGCGGGGATGGAGTTCTGGCGGTTGCCCACCCCGGACTTCGAGGTCCCCGAGTTCTCCCTGTTGGACCGCATGTCCGCTGCGCTGGCCGACATGCTGGCCGAGAACTACTCGATCGTTGTGCACTGCCGCGCCGGGATCGGTCGCTCCGCCACGATGGCTGCCGCGATCATGGTGCACGGGGGTGTCGAGCCCGAAGCAGCCTGGGCCTCGATCGGGGCGGCACGAGGCGTGCCCGTGCCGGAGACCAGCGGGCAGGAAGCGATCATCGACCGCTTGGCTCGCTCCCTTCGTCACTAGACCGGGCCCGCGACACCCACTCCTCCAGCCCGTTCCTGCCCGGCAGGCCCGGGGGCTCGACGACCCGGCTCGTGCGCACGTAGTAGAACGCCGCTCGGACCCGCTCCACGGGGAGACCGTGGAGTTCTGCCCAGGCGAGCCGATAGAGGGCCAGCTGCATTGGATCGGCCGACTCGTGGCGGCCGGTCTTCCAGTCCACCACCGAGTAGGTGCCATCGGGGTTGGCATACACCGCGTCGATCCGGCCGCGAATGATCTGCCCGGCCAGATGGAGGGCAAAGGGTTGCTCAAGTGCCTGCGGGATGCGCTCGCCAAACGGACCGGCCTCAAAGGCGTCGATGAGCGCTGCCAGATCGGCGTCATCATCGATTCCGGCATCACCACGACCGGGCAACTCCTCGGCCTCGAAGAGATCCTGCTGGCCAAATCGCTGCTCGACCCACGCGTGGAAGCGGGTGCCAAACCGGGCGGCCGGCGAGGGTTGCGCAGGCATCGGCCGCACGAGCTCCTCGATGAAGTCGTCCGGGGCAGCCGACCAGCGCAGCATCGCACTCGCCGAGACCGACGTCGGCAGCTGCACTTCGAGCTGCTCATCGGGTCCGCGGCTGGCCTCGACCAACAAGCGATCCAGCTCGCGATCCCACTCCTCGACGAGGGCCTGATCGAACAGATCGAACAGCGGCGCGTCTGGTGCAGCAGTCTCCGAGGGAGGACTCGGTTGCTCAATCAGACCCAACACGCGAGCTGCCGCCTCCTGGCGGATACGCGCCTCCGCCGACCGCGTGGTCACGGGCCAAGGCGCCTGCACCGCCGCGCCCGACAACGGGCTGGGGGTCCCCTTCTCGGGTCGATCGAGCCAGGCTCGCGGCGCCTGACCCCAAGCGATGATCGAGTCGCGCACCAACTCTTGATAGGGCGACGGACCGACGGGAGTCGTGCGGTTGGGATGCCAGAGATAGGAGGAGACCCAGAGCAGATGCTTGGCGCGCGTAAATGCGACGTAGCCCAGGCGGAGCTCCTCGGTGGCCTGATGCGCGGAGACCTCCTCGGCGAAGCGCTTGAGCCCGGCGGCGGTCACCGCCGGCAGTCGCGGCAGATCGATCGCGTCCCCGCGCAAGGGAATCGGCAGCACCTGCGGCGTCGTAGTCCATTGGCTGCGCCGTTTGAGGTTGGGGAAGCGGTCGGCACAGACCCCCGGCAAGAAGACCGCGTCGTACTCCAGCCCCTTGGCTCGGTGGACGGTGAGCAACTTGACCGAGTCGGCAGCCGTCGGCGTGGCGACGTCGAGCCCGGTGCCCTGCTCGTCCTCCGCCTCGAGGTAGCCGACCAGAGCGGGCAGGGTGACCTCTCCGTCGATCGCCTGGAACTCCGCTACCGCGGAGACGAACAGGTCGAGGTTGTCGCGCCGGGCCCGCGCGGCCGGACTCGGCGAGGACGCCAGTTCGACGTCGATGCCGGTCACGTCGATGATGCGCCGCACGAGGTCGACCAGCGGCTCGCCCACATGAGCGCGCAGGCCACGTAACTCGGCCGATAACAGGGCGAACCGTGCCCGTGCTGAGTCGGAGTAGGGCAGCTCCCCCGGCGATTCGAGGGCATCACCGAGCGCCACGATCTCTGCCGGGTCGGCCCCTGCGACGGCCTGGCGCAACTCGACCCCGAGATCATCGGGCCGCGCCCGGCCAAACCGGTTGTGCACGAGTTCGCGGGCCCGCCGACCGAGGAGGCCGAGATCGCGTGGGCCGATCGCCCAGCGCGGCCCGGTGAGCAAGCGCAACAGGGCGGCGTTCTGCGTGAGGTCGAGGAGCAGACGCAGCGTCGCGACGACCTCGCCCACCTCCGGCAAGGCCAGCAGACCCCGCAGACCGACGATCTCCACCGGGATCTGGGCCTGGGACAGGGTGTCAAAGACGTCGGCGGCATGGGCGTTGTCCTTGGTGAGTACGCCGATCTCGCCCCAAGGGGTGCCCGCCGCATGACACGCGGCCACCTCTTCGGCGAGCCAGGTCAACTCGTCGGCGTAGGTCTCGTGCACGATCGTCTCAACGGCGCCCGAGGCGGCGTCCGCCGGCGCTTCGAGCGGCGCCACCACCGGGGCCGCCCGCAGCAGGGGTTGGGCGAGGCGGTTGGCGATCTCGAGGATCCGACGGTCGGAGCGGCGGTTGATCGTCAGCCGATAAGCCCGGACCCCACCGGCGTCGATCGATCCGGTCGCGCCCTCGCCCTCGGCCCCCTGTTGGTGAAGCAACTGTTCACGAAGCAACTGGGCCGCCGGGAAGTCCCGACCGAAGCCGATGATGTTGGACACCGACGCCCCGCGCCAGCCGTAGATCGCCTGGTTGGGGTCTCCCACGGCCATCACGGGGTGGCCTCGACCGCTGGCCGGGTCGGCTCCGGAGAACAACCGCGACAGCAGCCGAGCCTGCGCCACCGAGGTGTCTTGATACTCGTCGAGCAGGACCACTCGATAGGTCTCCCGCTCGGTCTGCCCAACGTCGGGATGCTGCTGCGCCAACCGCGCGACGAGCGCAATCTGGTCGGAGAAGTCGATCAGCCCCCAGCGGTGCTTCAGCGCGCGGTACTCCTCGACCAAGCCCAACAACTCCGCGCGCCGGTGCAGCACCGAGACGAGCGCCTTCAAGTCGGTCTTGGCTCGTGACCCAGGCAGCTCCGCCTCGACCTCCGCCAGCACGGCTCGGTCGTGAGTGCGCACCTCATCGGGGGTGACCAGATGCTCGTTGAGCTCGGCGTCGAGCGCCAAGATGTAGCGGATGACCGTCTCCGGGTGGTCAGAGAGCAACCGGATGGCGCCACGATGGCGGGAGACCGCCCGCGCGGCGAGCTGAAAGCGAGCGCCTTCGGCCATGACGCGGGTGTCGGGCTCATGGCCGATGCGCAGCCCGTGCTCGGTCAGCAGGCGCGACGCATAGGCGTTGTAGGTGGTCACGGTGGGCGCGTCGAGCACCTCGTGGGCATCGAGGCCGGCCTTGGCCAACGCTTCATTGACCTGATGGCGCAGCTCGGCGGCGGCCTTCGTGGTGAAGGTGAGCCCGAGCACCTGATCGGGCCGGACGAGCCGATTGGCCACCAGATAGACGACCCGCGCCGCCATTAGCGTCGTCTTGCCCGATCCCGCACCAGCGATGACCACCGCCGGCTCAAGGGGTGCGCAGATTGCCGCCCACTGCTGGGCGCTGACCGAGAAGGAGGCTTGGAGCGCAAGACGGAGTTGTTCGGGAGAGCCGATCACGCGCGGATCACCCTCTGCGGCCGTGCCGTGCGACCCGGTCGTCATCCCAGCACCGCCTTGGCTGTGACTGCTGGACAGAAGCGCTGGAAGGGGCACCGCGAGCAGTGAGTCCCGGGGCGGGTGACGAGGCTTTCGTCGCGGAGGATCTCCACGGCGTCGGCCAGCTTGCGCTCGACCGGCAACCAACCCTCCTCATCGCGGACCGGAGGCAGCTGGCGCTGCACCTTGAGAGAGCCGACGCTCTCCAGCCGCAGCTGCCAGAGCTCGGCACCACCCGGCTCGCGCGCGTGGAGGTCGGGGCCCGACTCTGGATCAGGCTCCGCGCCCGCGAGCAGGTCATCGAACGCACCCGAGGCGACCGCGAGTTGGTAGAGACCAAGCTGAGCGTGCTCGGCGACCTTCTCGGCGGGGTACTTGCCGGTCTTGAGGTCCACAACCACGATGCGACCCGCGCTGTCGAGTTCGAGCCGGTCGGCGAAGCCCCGCAAGGTCACCTGCTCGCCATTGGGCAACGTGCAGTCGGATCGGAACCCTTGCTCGGTCGCCAGCAGCTCACGGGCATCTGCTCGGGAATGCCAGGCGACAAATCGGGCGAGGCCGGCGCGAAGTTCGGCGAACTCGCGATCGCTGGACCAGGGCGTGCGGAAAGGCACCTGTCCCCACACTTCGGCGACCTGCCGCAGCAGATGGTCGACGGCGGTCCCGTCGACCGCTCCGTCCTTGTCGGCCTCACCCCGGCCGATGCGGTCGGCAAGCGCGTGCGCGAGGTTGCCGAACCCCTGGGCCTGGTTGGCGACCTCCTGCCCGGCCGCCCCGCGTTCCATGAACCAGCGGGCGGGGCACACCCCGATCTCGGTCAGCAAGCTCGCGGAGACCGCGACCGGTTCATCGGGGGGCACCAGGGGGGCCTCGGACCGGGTGAACTCGCGGGTGCCCCACCAGGTGCTGGGATCTGCTGCCGGCGCGAGCGGGCGACCCCCAGGGCGGACGCGACTGAGCATCGCCAAGCGGTGCGCGGCCGCATCGCGCAGCCCCTCTGAGATCTCGGGGTCGACGAGATGCCGGCGCAACTCGGCGACCAGA
>JBAQXA010000300.1:0-2174 GCA_049299195.1 Nocardioides sp. | reverse complement strand
CGCAGCGACTTTGCCGCCACCTTGGCCGGGCTCAACCTCGTGCGCGGCGAGTGGCGCGGAGCGTGTGTCGAGGCCGGCGGGCTGCGCGTGTTTGGGGAGGTCGCGCCCCCCGGCCCCGCCCCGGGTGAGCGGGCGATTGCGTTGTTCCGGCCAAGCTCTGTGGCGGTCTTCACCAGCCCGCCCGGCGGCAGCTTGCGCAACGTCCTCCCCGTCACGGTCGAGACCCTGCAGACCCAGGGTGATCGGGTCCGCGTCTCCGGCGGCGGGCTCCATGCGGACATCACCCCGGCAGCCGTGGCCGACCTCGGGCTGCGCCCCGGCGACGAGGTCTACTTCGCCGCCAAGGCGACCGAAGTCTCGATCCACCGAGGCTGACGCCGGGCTCAACCCAACGGGACCGCGATCACGACATCGTCCTTAAACGAGGACACCCACGCAGTGCGACCCGCCACCACGAGATCAAGGTTGGCCTGGTCATTGAGGGAGCCAAGGACCCCGAGCTCGGAGCGGTCGGTGACGCTCGCCGCAACGGGATCGATGTGCACCAGTGCCGGACCGGCCTGGGCGAGCACGAGCACCTCGCCCCCGGGACCGAGCCGCACCGCGTCGGGGGCACCCAGCACCTCAACGGTGTGCCGCACCGCCAACGTCTGCGGGTCGAGCGCGACGACCTGGTCATCAAACGTACACGCCACCCAGAGCAAGCCCTTGACCAGCGCCATCCCCTGCGGACCGGAGCAGAGCACCTTCGAGCGTTGCACCTCCCCGCTCACCGGGTTGATCGCCAGGACCCGGTCGTCCTTGAAGTGCGAGACAAAGACCCGACCGGCCCCGGTGGTGACGAGGCGAGCGCCCACGCCAATGCGGATGCGCTGGGTGATCTCGGTCGACTCCGGATCGACCCGGAGCAAACGCCCTGCATCCTGAGCGACCAGCCACACCGATCCCAGGCCCGTCGTCACACCCTCCGGGCCGGCTCCGGTGTCCAGTGTGGCGCGGACCTTCCCGCTCGGGTCCAGTCGCACGAGTTGCTCGCCGCTGAAGCTGGTCACCCAGATCGACCCCAGCCCGACGGCGACTCGCAGCGGAGTCTGCGGCACTGCCACCGTCGCGGTGATCTCGCCGGTCGTCGGATCGATGCGGCTCACCGAGTCTGCTCCGGACTCCGCCACCCACACCGCGCCCGCCCCCACCGCGCCCGCCCCGGCCGCGACACCCACCGGCCCGAAGCCCACCGGGACCGTGCGGGCACCCGCGGGCAGCACGGGATCCTCCGGTGCCCCAGGATCCTCGGGAGCCCCAGGATCCTCGGGAGCCTCCGGCTCGGCCGACCCCTGGTCGGGCTGAGCCGTGGGCTGTTGGTCGCCCTCGGATTCCACGCCCGAGCAGGCCGACAACACGAGGAGCGAGCCAAGAAGGAGGGCGACACCAGTCCATCCGCGCAGAGTCCGCATGGGCACACAGTAGGAGGGATCGGAGTTGGTGTCGAGATTTTTCGACACCTAGCTTTCCAGCGGGCGCACGCGCGGCTGGAGAGGCGCCTCAGCGCCATAACCACACCACAACGGGGTCAAAACGGGTGTCTGCGGCCCCAAAAGGGGCCCTTGTGGTGTGGTTATGGTGCTGAATCCGCCGCGAAGGCGCGCAGCGCCACCGCGAAGTCGGCGAAACCCGACGGCTCCAGCCGGTAGCTGTTGGGCTCACCGGAGGTCACCGCCACATCGATCAGTCCCGCGCCGCGCAGCATGGCGAGGTGGTGGAGCAGCGTCGTCCGAGGCTTGCCGAGGGCGGCACACAACTCCGGCAGCGTGCGCGCGCCCGCGCGGAGCTCCACCAGGATGCGCATGCGCACACCGTCTCCGGCCACCCGGGCCAACTCTTGGAGCCGAGTCGCCGAGTCCACCGGGGCGACCGGGAGCAGCGGTGGGTGCACGATCAGCGTCATCGCGGCGACATCGATCTCGGCGATGATCGGGGTGATCGCGTGGGAGGCCACAAAGACGACGTCCGCGAGCGACCCCTCGGCGTATTCGACGCCGGGCGCGACCTTGCGCAGCACCCCACGCGGACCCTCGGCGGCGAGCAGCGCTCGCGTTGGTTCGAGATCGGGAGGAGTGCCGACGGCGGGGAGCCGGTCGCACAAGCCAAGCAGCCGGGCGCGCACGGCCTCCGGC
>JBAQXA010000299.1:0-4598 GCA_049299195.1 Nocardioides sp. | reverse complement strand
CGCTCAGGCGTTCGGAATGACCCGCTCGCGCGGGTGGCCACGGCGTACGTCGACTTCTCAGACCACTTACAACTCCGCGGGATCGAGACCTCAATGACCGGTATCGGCCTCGGCCGCTAACCGAGCGAACGACATTGAACAACTAGGTCTCCCGGCCGTTTCGACCGAGTGGCTGGATCTCAGCGGGACTCCGGATCACTTCTTCTTCGCGACCACCTTGCTCAGCATTACGACGCCTGTAGCGGCGACGCCGCCGGCAACCAGCGCCTTCTGACCTGCCTCAACGCTTGCGGTCTTCAGCTGCTCGGGATCCCGAAGTGCTTCACTCCACCGGTTGGCAACGAGAGGCTCACGGGTTTGCTCGATGCCGAGAGGCGCCTGAAACTCATCGACGAACTCGGCCGTCGAGTTCAGCGAGCTGATTACGAAACGCGCGGCCCGCGCGTGAAGGAGAACATTCGCGTTGGCAATGGCTCCCGCCTTGTCCATCCGCCCCATCAGGGATGCCGTGCGCGTCAGCACGGCACCCCGACGCCGATCGCGCGCCTCGACAACACCCGCTCTGTGGCCGTCCTCGCCAGGCTGATTGTCGGCACCCCAGCCTCGCGGCCTGGAGGCACGTCGTCCACACCCGCCGGGCATTCGACGCAGCGAACTGTCTTGGTCGCTCGCTCGTAGACGGCCTCGTCACCCGCGCGCAACTCCGCGCAGCAGAGTCGGCACACTCCGGCGTGGCGGAGCTTCATCCGCTTGTCAGGCCGTGGCCCGGCGCTCATATCGTCAGTCACGTCGTCCGTGGTTTATCGATACGTCGCCACGGTGTCGACCTTGAGCCATTTGGCTGATCGGGCCACCGAGAGCAGACTCGGCTCCTTCGTCACGGTCGGCGCAGTGCCTCCCGTCTTCGGTGTCAGCCCCTGCGGCTTAGTGACCGGCGAGCCACGGAGCTCCAGTAGCCGTTGGATCGCGGGTTCGGAACTGGTCGCTGTGATCGGTCGGCCTCGGAGCCAGCCAAACTCGGCGATCTGCACCGCGGATCGCACCAGCACGACTCTGAGCTCCTCATCGAGGTCTTGAACCACCTGTTCCCACTCGCTGAGCAACGAGTCCATGACCGATCCGGATGCGACGGCCCAGAGAGCGAGCGCCCACTCGGCCTTGATGCTGTCGTGGGTGGCCTCGTTGAGACGTTCCGTCCACCACGAGATGTCATCAGCGTGCTGGCGTGTCTGGGCGAGGAGCTCAGCCGGGTGTGACAGGGGGCCGAACGGCGCCTTGCCTGGCTGCTTGGTGTAGCCGAGGTTGAAGGGTGACGCCGCACCGATAATCGCTACTTCGACCGCGAGCCAGCATGGCCCGACGTGCTCGACGATGGAAGTGGCGCTGTTCGCCCACGGAAAGGTGCTGCCCTTCTGGCCGACCTTGAAAGCCCGCGCTTTGGCAACATCCGCGACAGGCGAACCGCTCTTTCGGAGCGCGTTGATGGCGTCGGCCCGACGCTGCTTGGCCCGTGCGTCTGGGTCGAAAAAACTGTCCTTGGCCGAGGTGAAGTAGTTAGCGGGGCTCAGTGCGCTGGCAACCTGCGCCGGGTAGGAACGCACGGATGCAACGCCGCAGCATTGGCCCGCGAAAACGCGCTGAAGGAGTTCCTTCTCGAAGTCGCTGCCGCGCGTCGGGATGGCCCCGGTGTTGAGGAACAACTCGGCTGACCCGCCTCGGAGGTCCGCAGATGGCAGTTCTAGTGACACCCCGGCAGCGGCCTCGTATTCCGCGGCGAGCCGGAGCCAGTCGTCCTGGGTAGCCGTGCCCGCTGCGGCTGTCGCGTGGGTAGCCCACCAGGTCGCGAACCGGCTCTTCTGGTTCAAGAGTTCCCGCAACACTCTCACGCGCTGTCGGTTCTCCCCTGCTGACGGGTTCGCCTCGATGGCCCCGGTCAACCGAGTCCAGGTCGGATCGTCGTCCCCCGTCCCCGACACTTGAGGTAGTTCTGGAAGAGCCGAGATCTCGTTTCGATCCAGAGCGCGCAGGAGTATCGGCACGCAGTGGTCGTCGCACAGTGCCGTCAGGACCTTGCGCGCCTCCGGCGGTCGACGGAGGAATACAGCGTCCGTCAGCAGGGTCCAGCTTGCGATGACGGCGCTCGGACTGGGATTGCTCGCAAGCTCGGCCTCGATGCCGGCCACAAGGATGTAGATGTCACTCCCTTTGGCGTTACCGCCGTAGAAGCGTGCCGTGTTCAGCCAGTAGGGGCGGCGGAGCAGCTCGCGAAGGACGGTCGTCTTGTCGAAATTTAGGTTGCTCTCGCCTGCGTTGAGGTAGAGGAATCGCGCAGCGAAGTACTCGCGAAGCGACTGGACCTCGAACTCGTAGGTTCCTTCGAGCTTGCTGGTCAGGGCCCAGAGCCGATCAGTGGCAGCTTCGAACAGATGCCCGACGATGTCTTCGGAACGCCCATACGATTTCTGGAAGTGCCGCATAGCGGCCATGAGATCTGCGACCGACATTCGGCCGTCGATGCCGCTCTCCTCTGTGTGCGCCTGGAGATACCAACCGATGAACGGCACGATCTCGGTCAGCTCGTCTCGGTGCTTGCGCACAGACGCTGGATGCTTGTTGGCCTCGCGCGCCAGGAGTAGGCCGACGTAGTGGTCGTAGAGGTCAGTGCGCTGCGTCGGGGTCGCTGCGCCCTGCTGATGGAGCAGGTCCAGCAGAATCGTGAGCTGCATCGGGTTGCCCGCGAGCTCCTCGATGTAGAGCTCCTTGGTCTTCTCCCGGAAACTCGCCCGCAGGGCACGGCCGTCTTTCCCGCGAATGCCGCGGACCGCGCACCATTTTCGGAGGTACTCGTCGCGTTGGGCAACAGTGAGCGGGTTGAGGGCCAGCACCTCGAAGAACTTCGTCGACGGTTCCGCGAGTTCGCCGGCGCTCGGCCGCGTCGTGACGATCACCTTCGGAGGGTCGTCGTAGGCCTTCCCGCGGCTGACGAACTCGTCAATGCACCTGACGATCCCTTGGCGTGCAGACGCGCTTCCCACCTCGTCGAGTCCGTCAAGGACGACGACGCTCGGCACTCTTTGGAAGATTGCCTGGACGTCTTTGGCGGTTGTCGACACTCCGCCGCTCTCGTGGGTCACGAGATCAGCGAGAAACGCTTCAATCGTGGCCGTCGGCCCTGAGCGCTTCGTCTTCCTTGAGGGCTTCGCTTCCTCGGCAAGCCAGGGATCTCCGCCGTGCAGCCATCGTGCGTAGTCACTGAGGTCGAGCCGGAGAGGGAAGCGCGGCTGCTGTACGTCGGGGAGGTCAGTTGATCGGCTCCCTTCCGGCATGAACGCGTTGCGATGGGCTTGGCACACGTACTGGCTAAGAGTCGACTTCCCCTGGCCCGGCGCACCTCGCACAATGTTGAACGGAGTCGGTGCGGTCAGCAGATACTTCGCAGCCCCACCAAGATGGAACGGGGCAGTTCGGGCTGGTCCGCTTCCGGGAATGGTGCTCAACTTCTCGGCGGTGACATCGACGTAAAGGTCCGCGACCTTCTCGCGGTCGACCTCTGCCTGCGAGAACTTGAGAACCTCATCTTCAGCCCACTGCGCTGCCACTACCTTGCGGACCAGGTCTCGAAGCCCGCTGTCCTTGGCTGCCCCGACCTGTTCGGCCACTAGATATCGGACGAGGTCCCATCCCGCAAGCATGTCCGCGTACGCCCACTTGATTTCGGTCGTCGCATTGTCGACCCACGCGTTGATGCCCTCTCGCCAAACACAGGTCATCTGCTCGAATCCGAATTCCTTGGCGAATGCGTCAAGTGCTTTGTCGAGGCGGTCGAGGGTGCCAGTGCCGGGTTTGGAGGTACTCGGCACGTTCGTAACCAAGATGTAGCGACGCACGCCGTCTTTGGCGAGTCGGCGTAGGTTCTCTGCCTCACCTCTCACCATCTCTGAAAGGGTGGCGACGGAGTCCTTCGTCTTGCCTTCCGCGAACCACTTCACCTGATAGACGAGAACGCGCCCCGGCTCTGTCTTGAGGATGCCGTCACGCCCGCCGTCTGCTTGGCGCAGCGCCATCGGGACGTAGTCAGCGAATTGCGCCGTGAGGAGTGCGCCGACCAGCTGTTGAAAGTCGTGGTCGCCGAGACGCTCGTACAGGTACTTCTGACGACTCTCAGGCACAATGCCCTCCTTGCCATCGAGTCGGAGTCCTCATGCGACCGCCCGCGCCCCGTCGAGGTGGGCAGCGAACTGCTTTGTCTTGCGCTTCCGGCCGAAGGTCTGGAGCGTGGCGGCGTCAAGCTCGGTATCGCTGATGCCGGGGCGCCCACTCCTCAGGACGCGCATGGCGTTGGCGATTTCCACCGGGCTGATCTCTGGGATCCACCGCACGACTGCGTCGTTGAGTCCACGGCGAAGCGCTTCGGTCCCGACCTGGGTGCAGCGACCGGTGTCCGGGTCGCGGCGCTCGCTCGGGAACAGCGGCGCGTCCGGGTCCGCCCAGTCGTCGCCGTACTGATGACGAACGTCGGTCAGCCACCAGGTCAGCAGCTCGTCGGCCGCGTTGATGCCGGGCACCAGCCGCGTCTTCGGGCCGCGACCGTTGGAGCC
>JBAQXA010000298.1:0-3222 GCA_049299195.1 Nocardioides sp. | reverse complement strand
GGGTCTGATTGATCTGGAGTCCGGTGCGGTGCGCTATGTGCCGGTGCGGGAAGGCGCCGGAGTCATGATCAACGAGGTGAGCTGGTCGGCGAACAGTCGGTGGCTGGGCTGGCAGGGTCTGGTCACGACGCGGTGGAGCGAGAGCTCCCGGAGCTACCTCGGGCCAGGTGAGGCCGGCGGGCCCAGCCGGGTCGGCCGGATCGACACGGCGGACGACGCCTTCGCTGGCGACGCCAGCGTGAGTGCCACTGCCATTGGGGAAGTGATGGCCACCGAACAGGTAGAGGGGCTGGCCCTCGCCGATGACGGCACCCTCGTCTTCAGCTCAGGTGCCGAACTGCGCGCCTGGGGCGCCGGTAAGCCGCCCGCGCTGGGCGAAACGCTGAGGCTGGGGTCGTGGCAGCGCTTGGGCGTCGACTTCGGCGCGCCGCTCGCCGTCGTCGAAGGCACCGGGCGGGTGTGGGGTCAACCGAACCGGTCCTTTGGGGGCCTCGTCGGCTACTCCCTCCAACCCTCGACCTCGGCGGGGGCCCGGCCGCAGCAGCCGCTGCGGATTATGTTGCCGGCCGAGCGGCCGACCGCGGTGTCGTTGGCGGGCGGCCCCGAAGACACGCTCGTCCTGGTGAGTCGGGGGGTGAGTCGGTCGGCGTCGGGCTCCGTCGCCGCGGTCACCCATCTGCAACCGCAACCCGTCGGATCTGGGCCCGATGGATCTGGGCTGGGCTACTTCGCACCCGAGGCCACCCGCCTTCTCGCGATCGTGGGAGAGCATGGGGAGTGCTGCACCTCCCCGCCGGACCAACTGACGGTCGCGACGGACCTGTTGTCGCGTGACCTGATTGCAGCGGCGCGGCCGGACTTCGCGCGTTCGCCGAGCTACTTCATCCAGTGGTGGGCGAGCAGCCCGCGCCTGTGGGTGCCCACGGTGCTGGTGGCGGTGCTGCTCGGCGGCCTGGTGGTGGCAGGGCTCGCCCTCGCGGCGCGGCGGTCTGGGCTGCACGAATTTGGGCCGCACGAATCTGGGCCGCACGAATTTGGGCCGCACCAATTTGCGCCGGGCGAGGGCGGCCGAGAATAGGGTGGGCGGCGAGCGCGCGGCATACCGCTGGCGCGGAGCATCGCGACAGAACGGAAGCCCATGTTCAAAGACCGCCTAGCTGCCCGGGACACCGGCTGGAAGCTCTGGTACGCCGCGATCGCGTTCGTCGCGCTCGGCGTGGGACTGATGTCCTCCTTCGTCCTGGGAGCGATTCCGATGGGGGCGGCTGGGCCGTTCGTCGTGCCGGTGCTGAGCACGGTGTTGGTGGGGGTCTTGCCGATCCTCGCGCTGATCGCGCTCGCGCGGCGGCGACCCACCGGCTTCGAGCTGGGCTTGGACATGTCGAACTGGTTGCGCCAGACGATCGTCGCCGCGGTGGCCGTGGTGGGTTTTGGGCTGTTCATCAACGCGCTGGCGGCGATCTTCCCCAGCCTGGAGGGGGCGAGCGGCGGCGACTCTGGCTTCGGCGTGGGCTTCTGGATGGACATCGCGCTGATCCTCGGCGGCATCATCATCGCGCCGATCTTTGAGGAGCTCGCCTATCGCGTCGCGTTGCTGCGACCGCTCCACGACGGGCTACGGCAGTGGAACTCGGGCATCCGGGCGGGGTTGCGCATCCTGATCAGCGTGGGCGGTGCGGCCGCGATGTTCACCCTGCCGCACAGCACGCCCGGCGAGGCAACGTTTATCCCCTACGTGCTGATCGCCGTCTTCTTCTGCCTGATCTATCTGCTGAGCGGCTCGCTGGTCTGCCTGATCATGGCGCACGCGTTTCAGAGTGCATATGCGTGGGGAGCGCTCGCGTTGGCGGCACCCGATCGAGGAGCGCCGATCGGGGTGCTGCTCGGATTATGCGTCGCCGGGCCGGTGATCGTGCTCGCCGGCATCTGGCTGATGAGCCGGATGTTTGCGGCGGCCGATCGCTAGGGCTCAGGCCGGCGGGTCGCCCGCCGAGCTGTGCAGGATCCGCCAGACACCCTTGCGGGCCAACCGCAGCGTGGTGGCGCGCTGTTCGGGGCCGAACTCGACCATCTCGTAGAGCAAGCCGTAGATCACCGCACCGATCTCACGGATGGTGTCGTTGATCGACTCCTCGAGGGTGAACTCGCCGGCCTCCATGCCCTCGCGCATCGCGACACATGCCTCGACGAGGAAGACATGAGTGGCCTCGTCACGCAGCCTCTTGACCGTCTCGTGGTCGCCGTCGGCCTGGCGCTGCTCGAGCCACAAGAACCAAGCGGGGTACTTGTCGTCGCCCTGGTCCTCCCAGATCGACCGGAGCAGCGCGTCGATGCGATCCCACGGCGACAGGCTCCGATCGACCGAAGTCGCCATCGACTCCCGGCGCTGGCGCATGAGGTTGACCAAGGCCTCGCGACGAAGTTCGTCGATGGAATGGAAGTGATACTGCAGGGAGCTCATCGCGATGCCGGCGGCGACGGCCACATCGTGATAGCGGGTGCCGTGGTAGCCGCGCTCGCGCAACACCACCGCGGCGGTTTCGATCAGGGACTCGCGCGAGTGGGTGCGCGGTCGGCCTCGGGGGCGTCTAGCCGAGGGCGCGGCGAGCGACGTTGCCTCTTCCATGCCAAGGAGACTCATAGTGGCTCATCATGACAGGTCGGAGTAGACCATTGCAGCAATAAGCTCGGTAAAAGATGTCTGGGGTGCCCAGCCGAGGTCTGCCCGGATTCGCCGTGAATCGCCCACCAAAGCGCGCGGATCGGCCGGGAGGAAGTACGCCGGGTCGCTGCGCACGAAGCGTTGCCAGTCCTCGATTCCGGCCGTGTGGAACGCGATTTCCACGAAATCACGCACCGAATGGCCTATCCCGGTCGCGATGACGTAGTCGCGAGCGAACTCGGCGCGCGCGGCCAACACCATGGCATCGACATAGTCCGGGGCCCATCCCCAATCCCGCACCGCGTCGAGGTTGCCCAGCACCAATTGGTCTGCTTCGCCGCGGGCGATCGCGGCCGCTCCGGCGGTGATTTTGCGGGTCACGAAGGCCGGTGGCCGGCGCGGCGACTCGTGGTTGTAGAGGATCGCGCCGACCGTGTGAAGCCCGCGTTGGCGGTAGACCCCGACGAGATGGTGCCCGTAGGCCTTGGCGGCGCCGTAGGGGCTGACCGGTCGCAGAGGGGTGTCTTCGTGCTGGGGGGAGTGGTCGGGGTCGCCAAACA
>JBAQXA010000297.1:0-10491 GCA_049299195.1 Nocardioides sp. | reverse complement strand
GGCGATCGATCTGTCGCACGTCTCGGGGGGCCGGCAGCTCGGGGGGCCGGCAGCTCCGGGGGCGGGAGCTCCGGGGGATCTGGGGCTAGCCGCCGACGCGGTCCCAGCCGCGCCGCGAGGGGGCGTTGCCGATCGGGCGAGCGTCGCGGGAGCGGTAGACGATGTAGGGGCGGGTCAGGTAGCCGACCGGCGCGGAGAAGACGTGCACGAGCCGGGTGAAGGGCCACAACGCAAAGAGGCCGAAGGCGACCAGCGCGTGCATCTTGAAGGTGAACGGCGCGGCCGCCATCAGCTCTGCCCTTGGCGTGAACGCGAGGAACGAGCGGTACCAGATCGACACGCCCTCGCGGTAGTCGTAGTGGCCGCCGATCGAGAGCGCCGAGGCGACCACGGTGTTCCACATCCCCAGCACGATCGCGGAGCCGAGGAAGACGTACATCACCTTGTCCATCGTCGTCGTCGCGGAGAAGACCGGCCCCGTCGTCCGCCGGCGATAGATCAAGATCGCCAGCCCGATCAGCGCCATCGCGCCGGCGATGAGCCCGCCGAAGACGGCCGCGAAGTGATACATCTCCGGGGTGATCCCGACGGCGTCGGTCCATGACTTCGGCACGAGCAGGCCGATCACATGGCCGCCGACCACGCCGAGCATCCCGAAGTGGAACAACGGCGAGCCGAGCCGCAGCAGCCTGTCTTCATAGAGCTGCGAGGACCGCGTCGTCCACCCGAACTTGTCGTAGCGGTAGCGCCAGAAGTGGCCGACCACGAAGGTCGCCAGGCAAAGGTAGGGAACGACGACCCACAACATGGTGCTCATCGATTGGCTCCGATCAGGTGGCTGCCCGGCGGCGGGCCGACCGGGATCTGGGGGTCGATCAGGTAGGGCTGCAGGCCGACCTCCTCGGCCGGTGGCCCTTCGGCCATCAGCCGCGCGACCGCCTCGGACTCCTCCCCACGCAAGGGCGGCAGCGAGGCGGACACCGCCTCCAGTACGCCGCCCCATGACGTCTCGCGCGCCGCCAGCCGGAGCAACTCCACCCCCGCCCGGTGATCGAGCAGCAGCTTCCAGGCAGCGTCATGGTCGTGCAACGCGCCGAACTGCAGGACGACGCAGAGGTGATCGGGCAGCTCGTCGTCGCCGAAGGAGAGCCCGGCCGCGGCATACGCCTGCTTGAACCGCAACAGCGCCAGCCCACGCCGCCGGGTGTCCCCGTGCACGAAGTAGGTGAGGAACAGCGAGCGGCGCCGGGCGTGATCGAAGCGCTCGACATATTCGGTGCGCAGGGCCTCCGGCTCGGCAGCCTCAAGAGTGCCCACCACACGCAGCAGCGGCTCGGCGACGAGCTCCGGCAACTCCTCCACGAGCGTCCGGACCTGCGGCAGCGCGGCCAACACCTCGTCGGAGGGGTACTCCAGCAGCGCCGCCGAGGCCGCCCACGCCGCCTGCCGCTCCGCGGCGTCCAACGTATGCCGCCCTGCCGCGCCAAGCCGCTCGGCGGAGAGCCAGCGCCTCATTGCGCGTCCTCCTTCGGCGGGAACAGTCCCTCGGGAGTCCCGTGGCCGTCCCAGTTCAACAGGTTGACTCGGCCCGAGGTCGAAGGCCCCAACCGATCGCTGGTCTGCCGCTCCTGCAGCATCCGGAAGTTCTCCACCGCGACCGGGGTCAAACCGCCAGAGCCCTCCCCGAAGAGGTCCTGCTGGCCGCCGCCGTAGTCGGAGACCGGGCAGTCGGTGGCGAGCTCTTCGAGCGCGTGCGCCTGCTCGGCGTGGGCCGGCGGGATGACATAGCGGTCGGCATACTTGGCGATCGCCAGCAGCCGGAACATGTCGTAGATCTCCTCACCGGTCATGCCGACCGCGGCGGGGATCGCCTCGTCCGTCTCCCGGCCGAGGTTGATGTCGCGCATGTAGGAGCGCATCGCCGCGAGCCGCCGCAGCACCGCGTTGACCGGCTCGACGTCACCGGCGGTGAACAGCTGCGCGAGATATTCGACCGGGATCCGCAGCGCCTCGATGGCCGCAAACAGGTTGCCGCGGTCCTCCGCGTCGTGGCCGGTGTCCTTGATCACGTCAACGACCGGCGAGAGCGGCGGGATGTACCAAACCATCGGCATCGTGCGGTACTCCGGATGCAGCGGGAGGGCCACCTTGAACCGGTTGATCAGCGCATAGACCGGGGACTTCTTGGCCGCCTCGATCCAGTCGGCCGGGATGCCGGCCCGCTCGGCCTCCGCTTGCACGGTCGGGTCGTTGGGGTCCAAGAAGACCGATCGCTGGGCCTCATAGAGGTCGTGGTCGTTCTCCGTCGCGGCGGCCTCCAACACGCGGTCGGCGTCGTAGAGCATGAGGCCGATGTAGCGCAGCCGGCCCACGCAGGTCTCCGAGCAGACCGTCGGGATGCCGACCTCGACGCGCGGATAGCAAAACGTGCACTTCTCGGCCTTGCCGGTCTTGTGGTTGAAGTAGACCTTCTTGTAGGGGCAGCCGGAGACGCACATCCGCCAGCCGCGGCACCGGTCCTGATCGACCAGGACGATGCCGTCCTCGCTGCGCTTGTAGATCGCGCCGCTCGGACACGACGCCGCACACGACGGGTTGAGGCAGTGCTCGCAGATCCGCGGCAGATAAAACATGAAGGTCTTCTCAAACTCGAGCTTGACCTTGTCCTCGATGCCCTTGAGCAGCACGTCGCGCGAGGCATGCTCCGGTGAGCCGCCCAGATCGTCGTCCCAGTTGGCCGACCACTGCACCGACATGTCCTTGCCGGAGATCAGCGACTTGGGTCGCGCGACCGGGAAGTTCTCCGAGGTGGGCGAAGAGATCAGCGTCTCGTAGTCGTAGGTCCACGGCTCGTAATAGTCCTGGATCGACGGCAGTTTGGGGTTGGAGAAGATCGTGAGCAGCTTCTTGAACCGCCCGCCGGCACGCAGCGCCAGCCGACCGTTGGGTTTGCGCACCCAACCGCCCTGCCATTCGTCCTGGTCCTCATAGGTGCGCGGATAGCCGAGCCCGGGGCGGGTCTCGACGTTGTTGAACCAGACGTATTCGGTGCCGGCCCGGTTGGTCCACGCCTGCTTGCAGGTGACCGAGCAGGTGTGACAGCCGATGCACTTGTCGAGGTTCATCACCATCGCCATCTGAGCCATGACGCGCATCAGTAAGTCACCTCCGTACGACGCTTGCGGATCATCGTGACCTCGTCTCGGTTGTTGCCGATCGGACCGATGTAGTTGAAGAAGTAGGCGAGTTGGGCATAGCCCCCCACGATCTGGTTGGGCTTGAGCAGGATCCGCGTGAGGCTGTTGTGGATGCCGCCCCGCTTGCCGTCCCGCTCGGTCAGCGGGACGTCGATGAGCCGGTCCTGGGCGTGGTGCATATAGACCGTGCCCTCCGGCATCCGGTGGCTCACGATCGCGCGCGCGGCGACCACGCCGTTGCGGTTGACCATCTCGATCCAGTCGTTGTCGGCCACGCCGATCTTGGCGGCGTCCACGTCAGAGACCCAGACCGTCTGCCCGCCTCGAGAGAGCGAGAGCATGAAGAGGTTGTCTTGGTACTCGGAGTGGATCGACCACTTGTTGTGCGGGGTGAGGTAGCGCACCGAGACGCCGAGTTCGGTCTGCTCCCCGATCGGGGTCTCCCCAAACAGCGCCGACATGTTCAGCGGCGGCCGATAGACCGGCAGCGCCTCGCCCATGCCGAGGAACCAGTCGTGGTCGACATAGAACTGCTGCCGACCGGTGAGGGTGTGGAACGGCTTCTTGCGCTCGATGTTGATCGTGAACGGCGAGTAGCGCCGTCCGCCGGACTCCGAGCCCGACCACTCCGGTGAGGTGATGACCGGCACCGGCGCGACCTGGGTGTCGGCAAACGTGATCTGTTTGCCTTCGTGCTCGGCGGCCAGATCGGCCAACTCGGTGCCGGTGCGCTTCTCCAGGAAGCGGAAACCCTGCGTGGCGAGGTGGCCGTTGGAGACCCCCGCGAGGTGCAAGATCGCGTCGGCCATCTGGATGTCGGTCTCGACCTTGGGTTGGCCCTTTCCGGCGCCCTCGCTGGCGATGCCATTGCGACCGCGCAGGAGGTCCATCTCCCGCTTGACCTCGTAGGCCACGCCCTTGGTCAGCATGCCGACGCTCTCCAGGAGCGGGCCGATGCTGGTCATCTTGTTGAAGATCTGGGTGTAGTCACGCTCGGCGACGGCGATCACGGGCATCGTCTTGCCCGGCACCGGATCGCAGCCGTCGGGGTGATCTGCCCCCAGCCGCCAGTCCTTGACGACGCCGTGGACGGTGGCCATCGCTTCGGGGGTGTCGTGCCACAGCGGTTTGGCGACGACGTCCTTGCGGGTGCCGAGGTGGACCTCGGCGAGCTCGCTGAACTTCTTCGCGATGGTCTTCCACGCGTCCCAGTCGCTCTTGGTCTGCCAGGGCGGCGAGATCGCGGGGTTGAAGGAGTGCACAAAGGGGTGCATGTCGGTGGTGGACAGGTCGTGCTTCTCATACCAGGTGGCCGCCGGCAGCACGACGTCGCTGAAGATCGTCGAGCTCGTCATCCGGAAGTCGATGGTCATCAGCAGGTCGAGCTTGCCGGTGCGCGCCTCGTCGGCCCACGTGATGCTGGTCGGGCGCTGACCGGGGCCGGCCTCCTGGGCCGTCGCCGCCGAGTCGGTGCCGAGCAGGTGCCGCAGGAAGTATTCGTTGCCCTTGGCCGAACTGCCGAACAGGTTGGAGCGCCACAGCGACAACACCCGGGGGTAGTTGTCCTCCGCCTCTGGGTCTTCGACCGCAAAGCGCAACCGGCCCGCCTTCAGCTCCTGAGCGACATACGCCGGGGCCTCCAGGCCGGCGGCGGCGGCATCGTCGGCCAACTGCAGGCTGCTCCGGTCGAAGGTCGGGTAGGACGGGGTCCACCCGAGCCGCACCGACTGGGCCAGCAGATCCATCACGCTCTTGCCCGCAAAGACGCCCGTGCCCGCGTCGAGGTCGTCGGCGGTGAACGTGTCGTAGCGGTATTGACTGGTGTTGACGTACCAGTACGCCGTCTGGTTCATGTGCCGCGGCGGGCGGTGCCAGTCGAGCGCGAAGGCCAAGTGCTGGAAGCCCATGATCGGCCGGATCTTCTCCTGGCCGACGTAGTGCGCCCAGCCGCCGCCATTGCGGCCCTGCGTGCCGGTGATCGTCGTGAGCAGCAGGATCGCGCGATAGATCTGGTCGGAGTGGAACCAGTGGTTGGTGCCCGCGCCCAGCAGGATCATGCCGCGGCCCTCGGTGTCGATCGCGTTCTGCGCCCACTCGCGGGCCAGCCGGATCACCTGGGCACTCGGCACGCCGGTGTATTGCTCCTGCCAGGCCGGGGTGGCCGGCACGGCCGGGTCGTCGTAGTCGGCCGGCCAGACACCGGGCAGCCCCGGGCGGGCGACGCCGTACTGCGCGAGCAACAGGTCCATGACCGTGGTGACCAGGCGGTCGCCCACCTGCATCACCGGCACGCCACGCCGCTCGAAGCGCACCTTGCCGTCTTCGGCGTCGAAGCGCG
The DNA here is from genome assembly GCA_049299195.1 of Nocardioides sp. GTDB lineage: Bacteria > Actinomycetota > Actinomycetes > Propionibacteriales > Nocardioidaceae > Nocardioides. The sequence continues at coordinate 4,956 of JBAQXA010000297.1, read as the reverse complement.
GCAGCGCGACCTCGACCCCTGCGCGGGGGTTGCCGTCGGCGTCGGCGTACAGGCTCAGCGCCGGGTCGATCTCACCGAGCTCGAGGTTCCACTTGCCGAGACCCTCCTCGCCGTAGCGGAACCCGACCGAGCCGTGCGGGATCCGCACCTCGTTGCTCGCCAGATCCCAGACGGCCGGCTTCCACATCGCGTTCTCTGAGGTCCCGCCGAGATCGCCCTCGACAAGGAACTTGCCGGGGCGGTAGCAGCCGTCTTCGTCGGGGACGAGGGAGATCAAGTGGGGCAGGTCGGTGAACTGCTTGTTGTAGTCCTCGAAGAACTCGACCTTCTGGTCGACGAAGAACTCCTTGAGGAGCACGTGCCCCATGCCCATCGCGAGCGCGCCGTCGGTGCCCGGCTGAGTGGTGACCCACTCGTCGGCGAACTTGACGTTTTCGGCGTAGTCGGGGGCGACCGCGATGACCTTCTGGCCGCGATAGCGCGCCTCGGTCATCCAGTGCGCATCCGGCGTGCGCGTCATCGGGACGTTGGAGCCCCACATGATCAGGTAGCCGGCGTCCCACCAGTCACCGGATTCCGGCACGTCGGTCTGGTCGCCGAACATCTGGGGGGAGGCGTTCGGCAGGTCGGCATACCAGTCATAGAAGGAGAGCATCGGTGCGCCGATGAGCTCCAAGAAGCGGGCGCCGGAGGCATAGGAGACCGGCGACATCGCCGGGATGGGTGAGAAGCCCGCGATCCGGTCGGGGCCCCAACGCTTGATGGTGTAGACGTGCGCGGCCGCCACGATCTCGGCGACCTCTTCCCACGTCGCGCGCACCAGGCCGCCCTTGCCGCGCACCTTCTTGTAGGCCGCGGCCTTGTGCGGGTCCTGCACGATCGAGGCCCAGGCGATGACGGGATCGCCGTACTGCTCCTTGGCCGCCCGGAAGAGGCTGAGCAGCGTGCCGCGGACGTAGGGATAGCGCACCCGGGTCGGGCTGTAGGTGTACCAGGAGAAGGCCGCGCCGCGCGGGCAGCCGCGGGGCTCGTACTCCGGCCGGTCGGGGCCCGCACTCGGGTAGTCGGTCTGCTGGGCCTCCCAGGTGATGATCCCGTCCTTGACGTAGACCTTCCACGAGCACGAGCCGGTGCAGTTGACCCCATGGGTGGAGCGGACCACCTTGTCGTGGGCCCACCGGTCGCGATAGAAGACATCGCCCTGCCGCCCACCGCGCTTGTGCAGCGTGCGTTGATCGGCGGAGACCTCGGCCTTGGTGAAGAACTTGCGGCTGCCGATCAGGGCTGCGGTGAGGGAGCTTTCGAGGGAGGCGCTCATGCGGGCTTCCTTTCGGGAGAGTCGAAGGCGGTGTGGGTCCGGACGTGTGCCTGGCACAACTCCGGCCCGACGAAGGGCAGCAGGCTGATCTCGGCATCCTCTTCGCCGAACTGATTCATGGCGCCGCCGATCAGCCCGCGATGGATGCCACAGACGACCGATGGGTTGGAGCGAGCAAGCTCGAGGAAGGGGCAGCGAACCAGGTCGATCCGCGCGTTGCGGCCGCCCTCGCTGGTGGTCAAGTCGGGGGTGTAGCCCCAGTCCGTCAGCGCATCGATCATCCGGCCGACCTTGGTCAGCCACTGGCCGGGTGACGTTGCCGGTGCCTCCGCGGTTGCGGGGATGTTGGTTTCGGCCCAGCGCTGGCCCGCCTCGATGGGGGTGGTGCCGGGTTGTCCGAAGGACTCAGCCAGCAGCCCGCTCAGGATGCGCAGCGCCTCCGCGTCTCGTTCGGCGGTGGGCTGGGGGTCGAGGGTGCCTTCGGCGACGGCATACAGCTTGCGGGGGCGGCCGACGCCGAAGTCGCGGCTGAACTCGGCGCTCAGCAGCCCGGCGGCGACGAGCTGGTCAGTATGGAAGCGCACTGTGGTGACGTGCAGTTCGAGCGCCTCAGCGAGCTGAGCCGCGGTCAAACCAGTCGGCACGCCCTCTTCGCGGGGGCGGTTGGCGAGCAGATCCACGATGGCGCGGCGCACAGGAGAGACCAACAGGCCCACGCCCACGGCCGGGTCTGAGCCCACGGCTGGGTGAGGGCCCCTATCTCGATCAGGCTGCATCATGCTCCTGAGTTTAGAGGAATGACTCGTTGAATCTAGAGCACGCCTCTCTGCCGCGCAAAATTGACCTTCAGCGCTCGCTCAGGTGTAATCTGCTGGAGAGATTAGAGGAGGAGATTCCGTCAAATGGAACACGTCTCGGACCAGCGCGGCGCCACCCGGGTGCTCTGGCTGTCCACCCTTGCTTTCACCCTCATGTTCGCCGTCTGGCTCATGTTCGGGATCCTGGGCAAACCGATCAGCACCGAGTTCGGCCTCAGTGAGGTGCAGCTCTCCTGGATCATCGCCGCCGCTGTCCTCAACGGATCGATGTGGCGGCTCCCCGCGGGGATGATCACCGACCGGATCGGCGGGCGGAAGGTGCTGACCTTCCTGTTGCTCGGCTCCGCCGTCCCGGCCTACCTGGTCTCGCGCACCGAGTCCTACGCCGCTCTGCTGGTGCTGGCGTTCTTCGTCGGCTTCGCCGGCAACTCGTTCTCCGCGGGCATCGCCTGGAACTCCGCTTGGCAGGCCCGCGAGCATCAAGGCTTCGCCCTAGGCGTGTTCGGCGCCGGCAACGTGGGCGCGTCGGTGACCAAGTTCATCGGCCCGCCGCTCATCGCGGGCACAACCGTCGGCGCGACCTATCTGGGCATCTTCCCGGGCGGCTGGCGCTTCATCCCCGTCGTCTACGCGCTGCTCCTCGTGGCCATGGCCGCCGCGGTGTGGTTCATCGCCCCCAGCGAGGACCGGATGCCCGGGCGCGGTCAACCGCTGCGTGAGCAACTCCAACCGCTCAAAAACGTGCGGGTCTGGCGCTTCAGCCTCTACTACGTCGCCGTCTTCGGCGCGTATGTCGCGTTGGCGGCGTGGCTGCCGACGTACTACATGGACAACTTCGAGGTCTCGCTGCAGACCGCGGCCTACCTCACCGCGCTCTACATCTTCCCGGCTTCTCTGCTGCGTCCGCTGGGGGGCAGCCTGAGCGACCGGATCGGCGCGCGCCGGGTGATGTATTGGACCTTCGGCGCGATGCTGCTGATCACCGGCGTGTTGATGATGCCCAACGGGCACGTCGTCATCACCCACCCCAACGGCCAAGAGACCGAGCACCTCGCCTACTCCATTGGGCTGGTGCCGTTTGCCCTGCTTGTCTTCCTGCTCGGCTGCGCCATGGGCATCGGCAAGGCGGCCGTCTTCAAGCACATCCCGGAGTACTTCCCCGACAACGTCGGCGCGGTCGGCGGCCTGGTCGGCATGCTCGGCGGTCTGGGCGGCTTCTTCCTGCCCCCGCTGTTTGCCTACACCAAGGCGTGGTCGGGCTTCCCCTCCAGCACCTTCTTTGTCCTGTTCCTCCTGACCGCCCTGTGCACCCTGTGGATGCACTGGACCGTCGTCCGCATGCTCAATGAGCAGTCCCCTCAACTCGCTCGCGACCTCGAGCGCCCCATCCCCGCCTGAGAAGGCCCGAACGTGGAGACCCCCATGGCTGACAACGCCGCAACCAAGACCCGCAGCTCGGAGTGGCTGGAATCCTGGGACCCCGAGTCCCCCGAGTGGGACTCCGGCCTGGCCTGGCGCACGCTCTGGGTCACGACGTTTTGCTTGACCCTCGCCTTCGTCGCGTGGTTCTTGCCGAGCGCGATCATCCCCAAGCTCAATGCCCTCGGCTACTCCTTCACGGTGAGCCAGCTCTACTGGATGGCGGCCATGCCGGGCCTGGCGGCCGGGCTGTTCCGGCTCGCGTGGATGGTGCTGCCCCCCATCCTCGGCACCCGCAAGCTCGTGGCGCTGACCTCACTCCTGCTGATCTTCTCCACCCTTGGGTGGGGGGTGCGCGTGCAGTCGCCGACCGCGCCGTACTGGGAGCTCATGGTGCTGGCCTTCCTGGCCGGCATCGGCGGCGGCGCGTTCTCCGGCTTCATGCCCAGCACGTCGTACTTCTTCCCACGGGCCAAGCAGGGCACCGCGCTCGGGCTACAAGCCGGCCTCGGCAACTTCGGCGTCTCGCTCGTGCAGCTGCTGACCCCGATCCTGATCGGCGTCGGCGCACTCGCCATCGGCGGCAGCCAGACGATGCAGGTGCCCGGCAAGCCGCCGCGGGAAGTGTGGTTCCAAAACGCCGCCTTCATCTGGATCCCCTTGATGGTCATCGGCGCCGCCTTCGCGTGGACGATGCTGAAGTCGGTGCCGATCAAGGCCAACATCCGCCAGCAGTTCGACATCTTCAACAACACCGACACCTGGTTGATGACGCTGCTCTACATCATGACGTTCGGCACCTTCTCCGGGCTCGCGGCGCAGTTCGGCCTGCTGATGGGCAATCTGTACGGCGCGGGCAACGGCAAGATCGTCGAGGGCGTCGGCGCGACCGCGCAGGTGCTCGTCGACGGCTATGCCCTGCCCGACCCGGTGAAGTTCGTCTTCCTCGGCCCGCTCATCGGCGCCGGTGCTCGCGTGCTGTTCGCGCCGCTGACCGACCGCATGGGTGGCGCCATCTGGACGCTCGTGTCGGGCATCGGCCTGGTCGCCTCGATCCTCTACACCATCCCGGCGCTGACCCCCGATGTCTCCTCGGCCGCGGCGCTGCAGGCAGGCTTCGACCGGTTCCTGTGGGGCATGCTGGCGATCTTCTTGTTCGCCGGGATCGGCAACGCCTCCACGTTTAAGCAGATGCCGATGATCTTCGAGCGGCGCCAAGCGGGCGGCGTGATCGGCTGGACCGGCGCCGTGGCGGCCTTCGGCCCGTTCTTCTTCGGAGTCGGCGTGAACTTCCTCGGCCCCACCGCGTTCTACTCGATCGGCGTCGTGTGGGCCGTCATGTGCATCGCGATCACCTGGTGGCGCTACGCCCGCCCCGGAGCCCCCAAGAAGAGCTAACCC
>JBAQXA010000296.1:0-3858 GCA_049299195.1 Nocardioides sp. | reverse complement strand
GGATGATCGTGTTCGCCCTGCACGGCTGGGCCCTGCTGCGGAGGGGCGCCCGGGGGGAGCGGTGACGAGCGGCGTACTCACAGAGGCGGATGCGAACTTGCGTCCAAGGGGGAGGCTCGTCGCGCTCGGTGCCGCGGGAGACCTTGACCTGGGCGTGTGGGTTGCGTGCGTGGATGGTGGTGCTGGCCGGGCCGAGGCGCGACGCGCTGTGGCCGGCGCGGTCGCCTTCACAGTGGTTCCCGCGATGTGCCTGGTTCAGCGTGCTTTTCGCCAGCCTTGCCCGGGCCTGCTCACTCCCGATGCGTTCCCCGAGGGCGCCCGCTGCCGGTTGACCCCCTGGATGCGCCGCGGAAGATGACTCGCCCGGGCTATGGCTTGGCGGGGGCGGGTCCGGGTTAATGGGGGAGTTCCTCTGTTCGCTCACAGACGGGTCCTCCTTATGCTCACCCATTTGCTTCGCGCATGCCTCGCCGTGGTGTTTGCCGCCACCGGTTTGGCGGTCACCACGAGTGCCATCGCCAGCCCCGGCAGCACCCCTCAATCCACTGCCAAGGTCGATTGTCTGGTGTTCGACACCACGGGCAAGTGCACCCAGGCAGGCGTTGTCTATGCCATCACCCAGATTGGTGATCTCACCTACATCGGCGGCAACTTCGCCTCGATCGGCGGCGTACCGCGGGCCAACCTGGCCGCGATCCGCGCCGACGGCACCCTCGACCCGACCTGGAACCCCTCCGCCAATGGCATCGTCTACGCCCTGGCGGCGGCGGCCGATGGCAGCAAGGTGTTTGTCGGCGGCGGCTTCACGACGATGGGCGGCACGACCCGCAGCCGGCTCGCCGCTGTCGCACCTGATACGGGCGCGCTGCTCACTGGCTGGGTCGGCACCGTCAACAACAACTTGGTGCGGGCGTTGACAACAGACACCGCCGATCGGCTCTATGTCGGCGGGAGCTTCGCGCGTCTCAACGGCCGCGCCATCGCCCGACTCGGAGTGGTGAGCCAGAGCTCCGGCGTCGAGGTCGCGAGCTTTGCCCCGAACCCCAACAACACCGTTCGCGCGCTCGGACTCAGCGATGACGGCTCGAAGTTGTATGCCGGCGGCTCGTTCACCACCATGGGTGGATCCGCCCGCCCCGGCATCGCCGAGATCTCTACCGCGGGCGCGGTCACGAGCTTCGCGCCCGCAGATGGAGGCGTGGTCATCTCGCTCGATGTCACCCCAAGTGGCCGGCTGTTCTTCGGCACCACGTCCAACCGGACCTGGGCCTATGATCCGGCGATCAGCAGCGCCGGAATCTATCGGGTGCGCTCGGGTGGCGACGTCCAGGCGATTCTGGCGACCGACACCGAGGTCTACATCGGCGGACACTTCAACAACCTGCCCGAAGCCAAGGTCGAGCGGGTCGCGCTGGCCTCGTTTAACCCCGCCGACGGCGCTGTCACGGCCTGGAATCCGGGAGCAAACGGACCGTTCGGAGTGTGGGCCATCGCGATGACCAACACGACGCCGCAAAGCCCCAACGCCACTCCGGCACTATCCATTGGCGGCGACTTCACGCGGGTTGGCGACGTGGCTCGCCGCGGCTACACGCGCTTCCTGTTCTAACGGGAGCTGGTCGCTCTGGCGCCCGGCAGCGTCTGCTCGTCCAGGATCGGTCGTGGCCTTAGCCGCAGACGTGCGACGAATCGGCCGCCAGGGCGGCCGATCTGTCGCACGTCCCGGGCCTTTCAGCCGCGCAGTCGATCCAGGATGGTGCGAGCCGCCTGCGCGCCAGAGCGCACCGCGCCTTCGACGTGGCCAAAACCACGGCCGCCCATCTCGGAGACGGCGAAGGTGATCGCCGAGGCCTCCTCGTGGAAGCTGCGCTTGGCTGTCGTCATCACGCCGGGCGGGAACGACGCGACATACGCCCCGCCGGTGAGGGGATCCGCGCTCCAGTCGTAGTCGAAGTAGCCGCGGTGGTGGAGCGCTTGCTCGCCGAAGTATGCCGCGAAGTTCGCGACCGCGGCTCGTCCGCGCTCGGCTTGGGTCATGGTTGCGGCGCGTCGTGCGTTGTCGCCGGCGATGAAGCCGACGAGCATCCCGTGGGACCCGTCCTGCGGGGAGTTGTCGTAGATCTCGTGGATGAACTCACCGGGTCCGAAGCCGGTGCCGGACAGTCCGGAGTCACGCCAGAACGGCCGGTCGTAAACCGCCTGTGCCTTGAAGACCGTGCCTTGGGTCGCGGTCTGCGCCAGCGCCTGGAAGGAGTCCGACAACTCCGGGGTGAACCGGATCTGCGACCACAGATTGGGCGGCGTGGCCACAATCACCGTCTGTGCGTGGAAGTCGCCTTGGTTGGTGGCGACGCAGACGCGACCGGGTGAGTGGCTGATCTCGCTCACCGTCACGCCCAGGCGCACCGGGGTGGCGAGCTCTTCGGCGAGCCGCTGGGGCACGCGATGGAAGCCGCCCGAGACGCGCTGGTCGAGCACCAGGTTGGCGTCGAGCAGGTCGTCGATGTCGCCGGTGCCGGAGGAGAACAGGTGCGCGCACAGCAGCGCAGAGAACTCGGCCGCCGGTTTGGTGACGTAGGCGTCGGCAACCATCAGGCGCAGCAGCGCTCGGGCCTCCGGGTGGGTGACCTCGGCGCGGAGCCACTCCTCAAAGCTGATCGAGTCCAGCGCTTCGGCCTCGGGGTGGGTCCAGGCCGCCTCGGGGTCGATCTCGCGGGCAACTCGGGCGAGCTTCTCCACCGCCTCGCCAAACGCGGCGTCCGCTTCGGCCGAGAGCGGGAACTCGTCATGTCCGTGTATGACGCGTTGCCCGCCCGCGAGGAACACATCGTGTCCGGCCCGGTGACGGCTGAAGGTGCTGAGCCCCAACTCCTCGACCAGAGCCAGGATCGCCGTTTGATACGGCGCGATCCACTGACCGCCGTATTCGCGCGTGACTCCCTCGACCACCTCGCCGTGTAACCGGCCGCCGACACGGTCCCGCGCTTCGAAGACCTGGACGCTGAAGCCGGCCCGCTCGATCAGCCGAGCGGCATACAGCCCGGTGACGCCGGCGCCAACGACGATGACATCGGGCTCGCGCATCCGCGCAAACTAGCACGCAGCAGACCGGCTCCCGAGACGCCGATCCGGACGGCAAACCCGCTGGCCGCCGCGGCCCCTCGTCACGCTTCGAAGTCGTCGTGCGTCGTTACTCTGGCGAGTTCGACTTCCTTGTTGGGCAAGACCCAGTAGTGGATGCGCCGGGCCGCGGCCGTGCCGACTTGCAGGCTCGCCCGCCACGCGACGGCACCGTCGTCCCTGACTCTCACGGAGTCTTCGCCGCCGGGTCCAGTGCGCAGGCGGTGAAGCTCGCGACTCTTGTTCTGGGGTGCGAGGCCGGTGAGGATTTCGAAGACGACGTCGGCGACCTTCTCGGGCTTGATGCCCTCAAGGCGGCTCAGGGACTCTAGGAACCGGTGTCCGATCTGGAAGTCCGGCAACGGCCTGGTGTGCTGCTCGCCGGGCAGCGTGCGCTTGGCCCACTGGGTGAGCACCAGGTAGCGGAAGCCCTGCTCGGCGTCGGCGAACTGGGGTTGCTCGGCTGCGGGAGCGGGCTTCGCGTTCCCGGCCTTGCGGAGCCGTGACTTGGTGGACTTCAGGTTGTGCTCGGCGCGATTGGCCCGACTCTCTGACTGCGCCAGGAGAGAGCGCAGCGTTTCGGTCGTGTCGGTGCCCGCGAGGAGTTGGGTGCGCAGGGTCTCCCGCTCCCGCTTCAGAGCGTTGACCTCGGCAGTCAGCCCGTCGATCTTGAGGAGCAGCGCCTTCGTCGATTCGGCGGGCTGGGGCGCTGCAGTCGCGGGGGCTGAGGGCCGGGGT
>JBAQXA010000295.1:0-3219 GCA_049299195.1 Nocardioides sp. | reverse complement strand
GGGCTCACCAGACGCTGCCCTCCCTAGCTGATCGCTCCGTGCTGATCGTCGGCTACGGCCAGATTGGTGCGGCGGTCGAGGCCCGGCTTGCGCCCTTTGAGGTGCAGGTGACGAAGGTGGCGCGCACGGCTCGCGAGGGCGTTCACTCCTTCGAGGAGCTGCCCCAACTGCTGCCGCAGGCCGATGTCGTGATCCTGATCGTGCCGGACACAGCCGAGACGCGGGGCATGGTCGACGCCGACTTCCTCGCGCAGATGCGGCGTGGGGCACTGTTGGTCAACGTGGCCCGCGGGCCGATCGTGGTGACCGACGACCTCGTCGCCGCGCTGCACGATGGACAGGTGCGGGCCGCGCTCGACGTCACCGACCCGGAGCCATTGCCGCCCAACCACCCGCTCTGGCTGGCGCCGGGAGTGCTCATCTCGCCTCACGTGGGCGGCGCGAGCAGTGCCATGGAGCCGCGCTCCTACCGGCTGGTGCGCGCACAACTGGAGCGGTTCGCCGCCGGTGCCGAGCTCGCCAATCAGATGAGCGGCGACTACTGATCGGCGCCAGCGTCCCGATCCGGGTGCGGGTCCGCGGCCAGGCGGATGGCGCGACCACGCGCTAGGTCCTCGGCCCGTTTCCGGGCCGCCTTCTCAATCCCCGAGGTGTCTCGGGCCGGGAGCTGGATCTCCTCTTCCGCCGCGATCCCCGCCTGGAGTTGGCGGCCGCGTTCGAGTTCGGCGTCCACCTCGGCGCCCAAGAGGAGGGCGAGGTTGGAGATCCACAAGAACAACAGGGCGACGACGACGCCCGCCAGCGAGCCGTAGGTCTTGTTATAGGAGGCGAAGTTGGCGACGTAGATGTTGAAGGCGAGCGAGGCCAGCACCCACACGAGCAGCGCCACCACTGCGCCCACCGACAGCCAGCGGAACTTGGGCTGCTTCACATTGGGGGTGCCCCAATACAAGAGGGCGATGATCAGCACCGCCACCACGGCCGCGGCGGGCCATTTCGCTACCTTCCACACGGCCACGGTCTGGTCTGCCAAGCCGATCTGGGCACCGATGGACTCGGCGAGCCCGCCGGAGACCGTGAGCATCACGAGCAGAGCCGAGACGCACACAATCATCGCCAGGGTGATCCCGAGCATGGACAAGCGCAACTTCCACGCCGGGCGGCCTTCGGCCACCTCATAGATGCGGTTCATGGCTCGGGAGAAGGCACCCACATATCCGGAGGCCGACCAGAGTCCCAAGATGAGGCCGGTTGCCAACGCGAGGCCAGCCGCGTCGGACTCGGCAAAGTTGCGCAGCACCGGCTCGACGGACGCCAGCGTGTCCGCACTGACCAGGGGGGCCAGCACCTGCAGTGCGGCCTTGATGAAGTCCTCGGCATCCACCAGCACGTTGAGCAGCGACATCGTGGCGATGGCTGCCGGGAAGATCGAGAGGACGGCGTAGTAGGTCAGCGCAGCCGCCAGGTCGGTGCACTGATCCTCGGTGAATTCGCGCCACGTCTTGCGCGCGATGTACTTCCAGGACTGCTTCTCCACCTCGGACAACTGCTGCGGTTTGCGCGGATCGTCCGGCGTCGGGGTCGTGGCCGGGTCCCGACCGAGGCCCTCGGTGCTGGCTGACGTCATGCAGCAACCATCCCCGGCGACCGTAGACTCCGCAACGTGGCTGGCCGGATCCGTGAGGAAGACATCGCCGAGGTGCGCGAAAAGGCGCGCATCGACGACGTCGTCTCGGGCTATGTCACCCTCCGACGGGCCGGTGGCGGGTCGTTCAAGGGGCTGTGCCCCTTCCACGACGAGAAGTCCCCGTCGTTCCACGTCACCCCGGCCCGGCAGATGTGGCACTGCTTCGGCTGCGGCGAGGGCGGCGACGTCATCGCCTTCGTGCAGAAGATCGACGCCCTCAACTTCACCGAGACCGTGGAGCGCCTTGCCGAAAAGTACGGCGTGGTGTTGCGGCGCGAGGACTCCGGCGCTCCCGAGCGCCCTCAGGGCCCCCAGCGGCGCCGTCTCATCGACGCCCACAAGGTGGCGGGGGAGTTCTACAGCGAGCAGTTGACGCTCACCGACGCGCTCGTGGCCCGGCAGTTTCTCGCGACCCGGGGCTTTGACCAGACCGCCGCCGGCACCTTCGGGGTCGGCTTCGCGCCGCGCGATGGCGATGCGGTCGTCAAGCTGCTCCGGGGCCGGGGTTTCACCCCCGAGGAGATGGTGGCCTCGGGACTCGTGGCCGAGGGTCGCAGCCTCTACGACCGGTTCCGCGGTCGGCTGCTGTGGCCGATCCGCGATGCGACGGGCGACACGATCGGCTTTGGCGCGCGGCGGATCTTTGACGACGACCGGATCGAGGCGAAATACCTCAACACCCCGGAGACGCCGATCTACAAGAAGAGTCAGGTCCTCTACGGCATCGACCTTGCCCGCCGGGAGATCGCGCGCAGCTCTCAGGCGGTGGTGGTCGAGGGCTACACCGACGTGATGGCCTGCCACCTGGCCGGCGTACCCACCGCGGTGGCGACCTGTGGGACCGCCTTCGGCGACGATCACGCCCGGGTGTTGCGCCGCTTCTTGCACGATCACGAGGAGTTCCGCGGTGAGGTGATCTTCACCTTCGACGGCGACGCGGCGGGTCAGCAGGCCGCGCTGCGTGCCTTTGCCGGCGATCAGAACTTCGTCTCCCAGACCTACGTCGCGGTGGAGCCCGGTGGGCTCGACCCGTGCGATCTGCGCCTGCAGGGCGGTGATGCGGCCGTGCGTGAACTCGTCGCCCGCCGGGTGCCGCTCTATCGCTTCGTGCTCACCAACACGGTGGGGAAATATGACCTCGACCGGGCCGATGGCCGCGTTGATGCCCTCCGCGAGGGTGCGCGGCTGGTCGCGAGCGTGCGGGATCGGTCCAAGGTCGATGCCTTCGCTCGCGAGTTGGCCCAACTCATCGGCGTCGACATCGACGAGGCACGTGCGGAGGTACGCCGCGCCGAGCGCCGCGGCTCCCGTCGGGAGGAGGTGCGTGGGGGTGCGCCAGAGGCTCCGACCCCCGCCACGGCCGACGCCCCCCGTGTCCGGCTTCCCGACCCGCGCGAACCCCGGTTCGCGATCGAGCGCGAGACGCTCAAGCTGCTGCTGCAGCACCCAGGGGCGGTGGGTGGCGTGATCCGTGAGGTGGGCGCCAACGACTTCACGCACCCCACTTATCGCGGGGTGTGGGAGGTGATCGA
>JBAQXA010000294.1:0-6729 GCA_049299195.1 Nocardioides sp. | reverse complement strand
CGCCTACGCCGGCCAACCCGTCGCCGTCCTCGCCGGCAGTGATGCCGACTACGCCGCCTGGGGTGCCGCCGCCGTCGCCGCCCTGCGCAGCGCCGGTGCGCAACACGTCATCCTCGCCGGCAAACCGGGGCCCACCACCGTGGCCGCCGACCTCGTCGACGACTCCTGCGCGATGGGCCTCGACGCCATCGCCTTCCTCACCCGCACCCGGGAGGTGCTGTCATGAGCGCCCGCCAGCCCTGGACCTCACCCGAGGGCATCGAGATCGCGCCCTGCTACGGGCCCGATGGCCCCGCCGAGGAGAGCTTCCCCGGCCAAGCGCCCTACCTCCGCGGGCCCTATCCAACGATGTACACCACCCAGCCGTGGACCATCCGGCAGTACGCCGGCTTCTCCACCGCCGAGGAGTCCAACGCGTTCTATCGCCGCAATCTGGCCGCCGGCCAGAAGGGGCTCTCGGTCGCCTTCGACCTCGCGACCCACCGCGGCTACGACTCCGACCATCCGCGCGTGCGCGGCGATGTCGGCATGGCCGGGGTCGCGATCGACTCGATCCTCGATGCCCGCACGCTCTTTGACGGCATTCCGCTCGACAAGATGAGCGTCAGCATGACGATGAACGGCGCCGTCCTGCCGATCATGGCGATGTATGTCGTGGCGGCCGAGGAGCAGGGGGTCTCGCCTGAGCAGTTGGCCGGGACCATCCAAAACGACATCCTCAAAGAGTTCATGGTCCGCAACACCTACATCTATCCACCAGCGCCCAGCATGCGGATCATCTCCGACATCTTCGCCTTCACCGCCGCGAACATGCCGAAGTTCAACTCCATCTCGATCTCCGGCTATCACATCCAAGAGGCGGGCGCGACCGCCGATCTCGAGCTGGCCTACACCCTGGCCGACGGCGTCGAATACCTCCGCGCCGGTCTCGACGCCGGGCTCGACATCGACGCCTTCGCCCCGCGGCTCAGCTTCTTCTTCGGCATCGGCATGAACTTCTTCATGGAGGTGGCCAAACTCCGCGCCGCCCGCGAGCTCTGGTGCCGTCTGGTCAGCCAGTTCGACCCGCAAAACCCGAAGTCGACGAGCCTGCGCACGCACTGCCAGACCAGCGGCTGGAGCCTGACCGCCCAAGACGTCTTCAACAACGTCGCACGCACCTGCGTCGAGGCGATGGCGGCGACGCAGGGCGGCACCCAGAGCCTCCACACCAACGCCCTCGACGAGGCGATCGCGCTGCCCAGCGACTTCTCCGCGCGGATCGCCCGCAACACCCAACTGCTGCTCCAACAGGAGTCCGGCACGACCGGACTGATCGACCCGTGGGGCGGGTCCTACTACGTCGAGAAGCTGACCGCCGACCTCGCCGCGCGGGCCTGGGAGCACATCACCGAGGCCGAAGAGGCCGGCGGCATGGCCAAGGCGATCGAGGCCGGCATCCCCAAGCTCCGCATCGAGGAGGCCGCCGCCCGCACCCAAGCGCGCATCGACTCCGGCGCCCAGGCCGTCATCGGCGTCAACACCTACCGCCAAGCCGACGAGGCGCCGTTGCAGGTGCTCAAGGTCGACAACGACGGGGTGTATGCCGCGCAGCTCGCGAAGCTCCAGCGGCTTCGCGCCGAGCGTGATGATGCCGAGGTCGCCGCCACCCTCGGGGCGCTCACCCAGGCCGCCGCTCATCCCACCCGAGACCCCGACGGCAACCTGCTCAAGCTGGCGATCGACGCCGCCCGCGCCAAGGCCACGGTCGGGGAGATCTCCGACGCCTTGGAGACCGTCTATGGGCGCCATCGGGCCGTGATTCGTACGATCAGCGGTGTGTATCGCGAGGAAGCGGGTCAGGGCGGCTCGGAGGCCGGCTCGGAGGGCGGGGGCCACCACCGGATCGACGAGGTCCTCGCCGCGACCGCAGCCTTCGAGACCGACCACGGGCGGCGCCCGCGCATCCTGATCGCCAAGATGGGCCAAGACGGCCACGACCGCGGCCAGAAGGTCGTGGTCTCGGCCTTCGCCGACCTCGGCTTCGACGTCGACGTGGGGCCGCTGTTCTCCACCCCCGAAGAGGTCGCCCAGCAGGCGGTCGAGGCCGACGTCCACGCGGTCGGCGTGTCCTCGCTCGCGGCGGGACACCTGACCCTGTTGCCCGCGCTCAAGCGCGCCCTGGCCGACCTAGGCCGCGAAGACATCGTCGTGGTGATCGGCGGCGTCATCCCACCCGATGACGTGGCGACCCTGCGTGAGATGGGCGCCGCGGCCGTATTCCTCCCCGGCACCGTCATCGCGGACGCCGCGACCGAACTGCTGGCCACCTTGACCGACACGTTGGGTGCTTGAGGGGCGCATGAGCCGCATCGCCGACGTGGATGAGCTCCTGCAGGGCGTGGCTGCTGGCAACCGATCGGCGATCGGGCAGGCCATCACGCTCGTCGAGTCCACCCGCCCCGACGACCGGGCGCGCGCCCGCGAACTCCTTGACGGACTTCAGCCCCCGGCGACCCTGTCCACCCGCGTCGGGATCAGCGGCGTACCCGGCGTCGGCAAGTCGACGTTCATCGAGCGGCTCGGCGGCAGCCTGACCGCCGCCGGCCACCGTCTCGGAGTCCTCGCGGTCGACCCCTCCAGCGTCCGCACCGGCGGCAGCGTGCTCGGCGACAAGACGCGGATGGCCTCCCTCGCGATCGACCCGGCCGCCTTCATCCGCCCGAGCCCGACCGCAGGCACCCTGGGCGGCGTGGCCCGTGCGACCAGCCAGTCGATCGCCATCCTCGAAGCCGCCGGCTATGACGTGGTGCTGGTCGAGACCGTCGGCGTCGGGCAGTCCGAGGTCACGGTTGCAGGCATGGTCGACACCTTCGCCTACCTCACCCTCGCGCGCACCGGCGATCAGCTGCAGGGCATCAAGAAGGGCATCGTCGAGCTCGCCGACGTCGTCGTCGTCAACAAGGCCGACGGCGACTCGGAGGGGGAGTCGCGCATCGCCGCCCGCGAGCTCAAGGGCGCCCTCAAGATGGTTGGCCGCCGGACCCCGGGCGCAGTGGGGGAGGCCTGGTCGCCCGAAGTCCTGACCTGTTCTGCGCTCTACGGTCCCGGAGTCGACGAGGTCTGGGCTGCGATCGGGCGCCACCGCCACCACCTCGGCGACGAGCAGATCATCGCCAATCGCGCCGCCCAGCAGTGGGCGCTCGCCCAGAGTCTGGTGCGCGACGAGCTCGACCGGCGCCTCTCGATGGCCCTCGATGGTGCCGCCAAAGCCCACCTCGAACAGGCCGTCCGCGCGGGCGATCTCACCGCAGTGGAGGCGGCCGACCGCATCCTGGCAGCCCTGGACGGACCCGCTCCCGAGGCGTGATCTACGATGGGCAGGATGTCTCCTGAAGCCGCCGATTCCCGCGTGCGCCTGATCGAGGAGACGGTGGACAAACATCTCGCCGATCTGCTTGACCTACGCCGCGACCTCCACCAGCACCCTGAGCTCTCCTGGTCCGAAGTGCGCACCACCGCGCTGTTGACCGAGCGGCTGACGGCGGCCGGCTTCCGTGTGACACCCCTCCCGCAGACCGGACTGATCGCCGAGATCGGCGATGCCCCTGCGGGGGCGCCGGTGGTCGCGCTCCGCGCCGACCTCGACGCGCTGCCGGTCGACGACACCACCGAGGACCCCTGGCACAGCCAGACCCCGGGCGTAGCCCATGCCTGCGGGCACGACCTGCACACGGCCGCCCTCTTGGGCGCAGGCCTGGCCCTCGCGGGGTTGCATGAGACCGGCCTGCTGCCCGCTCGGGCGAGGCTTCTCTTCCAGCCCGCCGAGGAGGTCATGCCCGGCGGCGCGCTGCAGGCCATCGGACAAGGTGTCCTCGCCGACGTCAGTCACATCTTCGGTCTGCACTGCGACCCCAGCCTCGATGTGGGCCACGTCGGCCTGCGCGAGGGTCCCATCACGGGGGCTGCCGACCGGCTCGAAGTGCGCCTCTCCGGCGGTGGCGGCCACACGAGCCGACCCCACCTCACCGAGGACCTCGTCTTCGCCCTCGGCAAGGTCATCACCGAGTTGCCCGCGATCCTCTCCCGGCGCCTCGACCCGCGCGCCGGCGTCAGCGTCGTGTGGGGTCTGGTGTCGAGCGGAGCCGCCCACAACGTCATCCCCGAGAAGGGCCTCGTGGCCGGCACGGTGCGCATGCTTGACGCGGTCGCCTGGGCCGATGCCGAACAACTCGTCCGCGCACTCGTCGACGACATCGTTGCCCCCTACGGCGTGCAAGCCGATGTCGACTACACCCGTGGAGTTCCTCCGGTCGTCAACGAGCACCTCTCCACTCACATGCTCGGTCAGGCCGTGGTCGATGTCCTCGGCGAGGACGGCTTGGTGAGCACCCAGCAGAGCCTCGGCGGCGAGGACTTCGGCTGGTATATCGACAGTGTGCCGGGAGCCATGGCCCGCCTCGGCACCCGCACCCCTGGCGGGCAGACCTTTGACCTGCATCAAGGCAACCTGCGGATCGATGAGCGCTCGCTCGCCGTGGGCGCACGCCTGTTGGCAGGCGTAGCGCTCCGCGCCATGGTCACCGACTGATAACGGTTCGCCACCTCCAGCAGGCTGGCTCTTGCGCTCCTCGCGCGGGCGGCTAAGGTGAGGCGAATCTGCGCCGAACATGAACGGCGCAACTGAGCTCCAGGAGGGCAACTTGCGTCGTTTGACCAAGCTTGCTGCCGTGGTCGCTGTCGCCTCTTTGGCGCTGGTCGGCTGTGGCAATGACGGTGGATCCAAAACTGAGGGCAGCACCGATCCCGCTGCCAGCAATGATGCCTGCAAGGACGCCAAGGGCGACGGTCCCAAGGTCGGCCTGGCCTACGACGTGGGCGGCCGCGGCGACCAGTCGTTCAACGACTCGGCCTACGAAGGCATCAAGAAGGCGATCGCCGACCTCGACGCGACCTGCACCGAGGCCAAGGCAGCCAATGGTGAAAACGACGACCAGCGCGCGGAGCGTCTCCGGACCCTCGCCGAGCAGGGCTTCAACCCTGTCGTTGCTGTCGGCTTCATCTACTCTCCGGCCGCCGCGACCGTGGCGCCGGAATACCCCGACACCGAGTTCGCGGTGATCGACGGCTACAGCCAGTTCCTGGTCAAGGATCCGCAGGCCAATCTGGTCGACCTCACCTTCGCCGAGAACGAGGGCTCCTTCCTCGTCGGCGTGGCGGCGGCCAAGAAGTCTGAGGCCAAGCACGTCGGTTTCGTCGGTGGCACCCACGGTGACCTGATCAAGAAGTTCGAGGCGGGCTACGTCGCGGGCGTCAAGGCGGTCGACCCGTCGATCAAGATCGACGTCAAGTACCTCACCGAGGATCCCAACGACGGTGCCGCTGGCTTCGAGAACCCGGCCGGTGGCAAGGTTGCTGCCGAGGGCATGTACGACGCGGGCGCCGACATCGTCTACCACGCTGCCGGCAAGTCCGGTCTGGGTGTCTTCGAGGCGGCCACCGAGGCCGGCAAGTGGGCCATCGGTGTCGACTCCGACCAGTGGGCGACCGCAGCCGCCGAGCAGCAGGCACACATCCTCACCTCGATGCTGAAGCGAGTCGACACGGCCGTCTTCAATGTCATCAAGGCTGTCGCAGACGACGCACCGCCCTCGGGCAACGTCACCTACGACCTCAAGGCTGAGGGTGTGGGCTACGCGACGTCGGGTGGCTTCATCGATGACATCAAGGCCGACATCGACGGCTTTGCTGACAAGATCAAGAGCGGCGAGATCACGGTGCCTACGGCTCCCTGATTGGGCTGATTCACGGGCCCGGGGCCACGCGGTAGCGTGTGGCTCCGGGCCCAATCTTTTACACACCAGGTCTTTTACACACCAGGCGCGGCAGCATGAGCAAGGAGACCGCATGACGAGCACGACAGACCCCGCAATCGACGCGGTGACCGTCACCGGAGTGGGCAAGCGTTTCCCCGGAGTCATCGCCAACCATGACGTGACCTTCTCCGTGCGCGCCGGCACGATTCACGCCCTCGTCGGTGAAAATGGCGCCGGCAAGTCGACGCTGATGAAGATCCTCTACGGCGTGCAGAAGCCCGACGACGGCACCGTCGCGGTCAACGGAGTCCTGCAAAACTTCTCCTCCCCGAGCGACGCGATCGCCCAGGGCGTTGGGATGGTCTTCCAACACTTCATGCTGGCCGACAATCTGACGGTCCTCGAAAATGTCGTGCTCGGAGCCGAGAAGCTCTACGGCATCGGCGACAAGGCACGGGCCAAGATCCAAGAGATCTCCGACCAATACGGCTTTGGGCTCGACCCCGACGAACTGGTTGAGAAGCTGGGTGTTGGTGAGCGTCAGCGGGTCGAAATCCTCAAGGTCCTCTTCCGCGGCGCCAAGATCATCATCCTCGACGAGCCGACCGCCGTGTTGGTGCCGCAGGAGGTGGACGCCCTCTTTGACAACCTGCGCGTGCTCAAGGACGAGGGGCACACCCTCATCTTCATCTCCCACAAGCTCGACGAGGTGCTCGCCGCCGCCGACGACATCACCGTCATCCGCCGCGGCACGACCGTCGCCTCGGTCAAGCCTGCCGACGTGACCGCCCGACAGCTCGCCGAGTTGATGGTGGGCAGCGAGTTGCCTTCACCCTCGACCGAGGAGTCGACGGTCACCGATCGGGTGCTTCTGGAGATCCGCGACCTCGAGGTCGACGACGGCGATGGCCGCCCCGAACTCCAAGACGTCTCG
>JBAQXA010000293.1:0-3676 GCA_049299195.1 Nocardioides sp. | reverse complement strand
TCTCACGGATCAAGACGCCCCGGTTGAGGATCCCCTGCCAGACCGCATGGCGATCGGCGAACCGCCCGAAGAGCACGAAGTTGGCATCGCTGTCGGCCACCTCGTAGCCCTCGTCGCGCAGCCAGTCGACACAGGCGTCGCGCTCGCGGCGAAGGTCGTCGACGCGCGCCAGCAGCGAGTCGGCATGGGCCAGGGCCACCAATGCGACCGCCTGGGTGACCGCGGAGAGGTGGTAGGGCAGCCGGATCACCCGCAACGCGTCGCGGATCTCGGGGGCGGCCGCGAGGTAGCCCACCCGGGCACCGGCCAAGGCAAAGGCCTTGCTCATCGTGCGCGAGACCACCAGGTTGCGGTGGTTGGGCAGTAGCTCCAGGGCGCTCGGCGTGCCGCTGCGGCGGAACTCGGCATACGCCTCGTCGATGACGACGATCCCTGCAGGCAGGGCGGCGCAGAGGCGAGCCACCGCCTCCAACGGGAGCGCCGTGCCGGTGGGGTTGTTGGGCGAGGGCACCAGGACCACATGAGGCTGGACCTCGTGGATGCGGCGTACTGCGGCATCGAGGTCGAGGGTGAAGTCGCTCTCGCGGTGCCCGATCACCCACTCGGTGTTGGAGTCGCGGGCGTACTCCGGATACATGGAGTACGTCGGGGCGAAGGAAAGCGCCACGCGGCCGGGACCGCCGAAGCACTGCAAGAGCTGGAGCATGACCTCGTTTGAGCCGTTGGCCGCCCAGATCTGGTCGGGGGTGATGCCGTGGCCCAGGTAGCCCGCGAGGGCTTCGCGCAGCGCGGTGAACTCCCGATCGGGGTAGCGGTTGAGCTCCGGCGCGCAGGCCGCAACGGCCGCCACCATGTCGGCGACAACCTCGGGGCTGGGACCGTAGGGGTTCTCGTTGACGTTGAGCCGGACCGGCACGTCGAGCTGCGGCGCCCCGTAGGCCACCTCCCCCACCAGTTCCTCGCGAACCGGGGGCCAGGATGCTTCACTCACCCGCGCGAATCCTCCAACCGGATCCGCACCGCCGCGCCGTGCGCGGGCAGGTCCTCGGCGTCGGCCAGCGTCATGACATGACGACCCACCTCGGCCAGCGCGGCCTGGGAGTACTCCACGACGTGCATGGACTTGAGGAACGCGCGCACCGACAACCCGGACGAGTGGCAGGCACACCCTGCCGTTGGCAGCACGTGGTTGGAGCCGGCGCAGTAGTCGCCCAAAGAGACCGGCGCGAAGTCCCCGACGAAGACCGCGCCTGCGTTGCGCACGCGGGCCGCGACCGCGGAAGCGTCTGCGGTATGGATCTCGAGGTGTTCGGCGGCGTAGGCATTGACCACGTCGAGGCCCTGGTCGACGTCGGCCACGAGCACGATGGCCGACTGCTCGCCACTCAGCGCCGTGCGGATCCGCTCGCTGTGTTTGGTCGCCCAGACCTGGCGGTCCAGTTCGGCCAAGACCTCCTCGGCGAGTGGCTCGCTCGTGGTGACCAGCACCGAGGCAGCCAGCGGGTCATGCTCGGCCTGGCTGATCAGGTCGGCGGCCAGGAAGCCCGCGTCAGCGGTCTCGTCGGCCAAGATCGCGATCTCCGTCGGCCCGGCCTCGGAGTCGATGCCGACCAAGCCGCGGAGCAAGCGCTTGGCCGCCACGACGTAGATGTTGCCCGGTCCGGTGATCAGGTTGACCGGGCGACAGGGGCCAGCGCCGTAGGCGAACATCGCGATCGCCTGCGCGCCGCCGACGGCGTACACCTCATCTACGCCGAGAAGGGCACAGGCCGCCAGGATGGTCGGCTCGGGGAGCCCACCGGCGTTCTTCTGCGGCGAACTCGCGAGCGCGATCGAGGGCACCCCGGCCACCTGTGCCGGGACGACGTTCATCAGCACGCTGGAGACCAGCGGGGCCAACCCGCCCGGGACATAGAGCCCAACCCGGTCAACGGGGACCATGCGGTGGGTGACCGTGGCCCCTGGGCCGAGCGGGGTGACGACGTCGTGTTCGAGCTCGGCTGCACAGGTAATCCGCAGCCGCCTGATCGACTCTTCCAGGCCGGCACGGATCTCGGGGTCGAGCTCTGCAAGCGCTGCGGCGAGCGCCGCCGGCGGCACGCGGATGTCGGTCTGCTCGACGCCGTCGAACCGGGCCGAGAACTCGTGGATGGCGTCCTCGCCGCGCGTGCGGACTGCCGCCACGATTGGCTCAACGGTGGCCAGCGCGGCCGCCACGTCGAAGCCAGCACGTGGGACCAGCGAGCGGTAGTCGATGGGATCGGTGCGACTGGCCTCAGCACGCAGGTCGAGTCGGCGCATCATGAGACTCATCGTAGATCGGGGCGGGGAGCCCCCCGTTAAGGTCGGGGCATGGATGAGACGGCCCCCGTGATCGAGGACCTGCCGATGTTCCCCCTCGGTGCCGTCCTGTTTCCCGGGATTGTGCTTCCCCTGCATGTCTTCGAGCCGCGCTATCGCGCCATGGTCGGCCACCTGCTCGGCTTGCCTGCCCACCAGCGTCACTTCGGCTCAGTTGCCATTCGCGAGGGCTACGAGGTCGGTGAGCACGGCAAGCAGGAGCTCTATCGGGTGGGCTGCCGCCTCCAGCTGACCGACATCACCGCCCATTCCGACGGCACCTACGACCTCACCGCCACCTGCATGGACCGCATTCGATTGCTGGACCTCGACGCGCGCGGGAGTTTCCCCACGGGCCGAGTGACTCTCGTTGCCGACGAGCCCGGGCAGACTTCGCCGGAGCTGGTCGAGTCCGCCTCCCGAGACTTCGCGACCTACCGCGAGGCGCTCCATCAAGTTCGAGGCGATCCGCTGCCGCAACGCCTGCCCCAGGACCCTGAGTTCCTCGCCTGGGTGATGGCCGCCGCGAGCCCGGTCACGATGCCGGACAAACAGAGGTTGCTGGAGGCCAGCCACCCAGCGGCCCGGCTGGAGTTGGCGGCGGCGCTGTTTCGCGAGGAGGTGCGGGTGATGACCGCGATCCCCTCGCTGCCGGCGACCGAACTGGCCCGCACCCGCTGGTCCCCCAACTGATGGCCAGGCGCGACTCCGCAACCGGCGCCTCGACCCCGGCTCTCCGGGCGCTCACCGAAGCCTCCGTCGAGTTCGTGACGCACGCCTACTCCCACGACCCGAGGGCGATCTCCACCGGCGCACTGAGCTATGGACTCGAGGCCGCTGCCGCGCTCGGAGTGGACGCGGATCGCGTCTTCAAGACACTCATCACGGAGGTCGACAGCCAGCTGACGGTCGCCGTCGTACCGGTCACCACCCAACTCGACCTCAAGGCGCTGGCGCGAGCACGTGACGGATCCAGGGCGGCTTTGGCCGAGGTCGCCACCGCCGAACGCGTCACCGGCTACCTCGCCGGAGGCATCTCCCCCTTCGGCCAAAAGCGCCCGCTGCCCACGGTTGTGGACGAGTCGGCGCTGATGTTCGACACGGTCTACGTGTCCGCCGGCCGCCGGGGACTCGACGTCGAAGTCACCCCCGACACCCTCATCGAGCTGACCGAGGCCACCGTCGCCGACATTGCCCGCTGAGGAGGTCGGCGCAGCCTCGTTGGCACGGAAGCTGGGGTTGCGCCGTTCGAGAGCCACAAGCGTTCGCCACGCACGCTTACGGCGGTCAGCGGGGCCAATCTGCAGCCATAAGCGTTCGCCACGCACGCTTGTGG
>JBAQXA010000292.1:0-17486 GCA_049299195.1 Nocardioides sp. | reverse complement strand
ATCCCGCCCCGCGCGACTCCGCGAGCAGTGCGGAGTCCCCGTCCGCCTCGGCGCAGCCGCCTTCGGCCAGCACGGCGACGCCCACCGCAACGCCCTCGGGCGGAACTCGAACGGAGGACCAAGACGTGCTCGACCAGCAGTTGCGCGACGCGGCGTGGGCCAACGACGTCGAGCAGGCCGGCCGGTTGGTTGACCAGGGTGCCGACGTCAACGCCAAGGACGACACCGAGCAGTCGGCCTACCTGATCGCTACCAGCGAGGGGTACTTGCAGCTGCTCCGCCTCGCGCTGCGCCACGGGGCACGCCTCGATGACAAGGACAGCTGGAACGGCACCGGACTCATCCGCGCCGCCGAGCGCGGCCACGCCCTGGTTGTCGGTGAGCTGTTGCGCGCCGGCATCGACCGCGATCACGTCAACCGGATCGGCTACCAGGCCATCCATGAAGCGGTCTGGCTCGGGGAGGACACCGCGCGGTATGCCACCACCGTCCGTGTGCTCGCCGCCGGGGGAGTGCGGCTGACCGATCGGTCGCCTTCGGTGGAGCTGACTCCGCTGGAGATGGCCCGCGAACGCGGCTTCGGGCGGCTGGAGCGCATCCTGGAGGTCGTGACGACAGCGGACCGCCCCGACAGTCCGGATACCGCCCTACTGCGCGCCGCGGAGGCAGGCGACGCGGACGCGGTTGCCGTCGCGCTTCGGGCCGGGGCCGACATCGAGACCCGCGACTCCCACGCGCGTACGGCGCTGCTCGTCGCTACGACGTACGACCATGTTGAGGTCGCGGAGGTGCTGGTCGCGATGGGCGCCGACCCCGATGCGCTCGACGACCGCCACGACACCCCGTGGCTGGTCACCGGGGTCACGGGCAGCGTGCCCATGCTTGAGACGCTGCTGCCGGCGAATCCAGATCTGACGATCCGCAACCGGTTCGGGGGACTCTCCCCGATCCCCGCCAGCGAGCTCGGGCACGTGGAGTACGTGCGCCGCGTGGTCCAGACCCCGGTGGACCTCGACCACGTCAACGACCTCGGTTGGACCGCGATGCTCGAGGCCGTCATCCTCGGCGACGGCGGCGCTGACCACCAAGAGATCGTGCGGATACTGCTCGCTGCGGGCGCGGACCCTGGCATCGGTGACCGAGACGGCGTCACCCCCCTGCAACACGCCGAGCGCAGGGGCTATGACGAGCTCGTAGAGATCCTCCAGGGCTAACTCACACGGAGGTTTAACCGCTAGCGGTGGGAGCTCACAGCGCCGGTCGAGCATGTAGGTACACAAGTTGGCAAGGCGTACGGTAATCAAGTAGATTGCCAACAGCGTTAACAATATGCCGCCTTGCCACGCGCCTGTCCCAGCAGCCCGAGGGTCTCTTTCTCGCCCGGGGCTCTGAGTGCCAGGCGTCAACTGGGCCCCAGCCTTGTCTCTAGGAGCCCCTGTGGAGCGTTTTGCTCGGACCGTCTTGCGTCACCGCCGGTTGGTCAGCGGGATGTGGTTGGTGCTCTTTGTGCTCGGGGGCTGGTCGGCTTCGCAGCTGTCCGAACGGCTCACGTTCGACTTCTCACTGCCAGGACAGCCAGGGAACACGGCCGAGCAGCAGATCATCGAGAGCTATGGCGTCAGCACCTCTGACACCTACGTCGCGGTGGTCACCGTGCCGGTGGGGGAGTCCGTGCTTGATCGTCGGGGCGATGTGGCGGCGGTCTATCAGGCCGTTGAGCGTGCGGTGCCCGGCATCCGCGTGATCGGCTACCCGAGCACCGGCGATCAGGCTTTCCTCACCGACGATGAGCGCACCACCTTCGCGCTGATTCAGGGGCCACCGCCCCAGAACTACGACGCGGGGCTCGCGCGCACCCTTGGTCCGGTCGTCGAAAAGGCTGCTGCCCAGTCGGGCCTCGACGGTGGACTGACGTCGTACGTCTCGTTGTCTGAGGGTGGCGAGGGCGGCGGGCCCAGCGTGCTCGCCGAGACCCTCCTTGGCGGCGCGGGAGCCCTCATCGTGCTCCTCTTCGTCTTCGCCTCCTTCCTATCGGTCGTCCCGCTGCTCATCGCGGCGGTCTCGATCCTCACCACCTTCTTGATCGTGTTGGGCCTGACCACCGTCAGTGACGTCAACTTCGTCGTGCAGTTCTTGATCTCCCTGATCGGGCTCGGCGTAGCCATCGACTACTCCCTGCTTCTGGTCTCCCGTTGGCGAGAGGAGCGCGCCGCCGGCCGGGACAACGAGGACGCCGTTATCGCCGCGATGCAGACGGCCGGGCATGCCGTGCTCGCCTCCGGGGGAACCGTCGCCATCAGCCTGGTCGCGCTCATCGTGTTGCCGGTGCCGTTCCTGCGCTCCATGGGCATCGGCGGCATGCTCATCCCACTCGTCAGCGTCGCGGTGGTCCTCACCCTGCTCCCGGCGATGCTCTCCAGCATCGGTCCCCGGATCGACTGGCCGCGCATTCGTCACGAAGGCACCGCCTCACGAGGGTGGACGGCCTGGGCGCAGATGATCGTGCGCCGTCGCGGCCTGGCCACCTTGGTCGCGGTCGTCCTGCTCGGACTGCTCATCGCGCCTGTATTCGGTCTCAAGATCGGCAACCCCGACGTCGCCTCCCTTGCCCGCAACGGGCCCGCCTTCGACACCCTCGCGACGTTGACCTCCGGCGGCGTCGGCGACGGAGTGCTGACGCCCATCGAGGTGCTGGTCCCGGCCGATCAGGCAGAGCAGGCGGCCGAGGCTGCCCGCGGTGTGGACGGCGTCCAACTCGCCACCGTGGGAGCGGACAGTGCGGATTTCGCCCTCATCGACGTGGTGCCCCAAGCCGCCACCGTCGACAGCACCAGCAACGCCGTCGTCGACGCGGTGCGCGTGGCAGTCGAGAAGTCCGTCGATGGAGAGGTCCTCATCACGGGTGTCGGAGCGACGGTCGAGGACTACTTCACGGCCGTCTACGACAAGTTCCCCTACCTACTCGCGCTCATCGCGCTGATCACGTACCTGCTTTTGGTGCGCACCTTCCGGTCAGTGCTGCTGCCGCTCCAGGCGGTCCTCCTGAACCTGGTCTCGTTGGCCGCCGCGTTCGGCGCCGTCGTGTTCTTCTGGCAGCTGGGCAACGGCTCGGACGCGGTCTTCGACATCTCAGCCACCGGAGCAATCACCTTCTGGCTGCCGGGGTGATCTTCGCCTTCCTCTTCGGCCTCTCCATGGACTACGAGGTGTTCATCCTGGCCCGCATGCGTGAGGAGTATGACGCCGCTGGCGACACCGCGCAGGCCGTTGTCACCGGCCTGGCACGCACGGGTCGACTCGTCACGTCTGCCGCGTTGATCCTGTTCTTCGCGTTCGCTGCGCTTGCCTCGGCGCCGGGGACGGAGATCAAGGTGCTGGGCACTGCCCTCGGCGTCGGCATTCTCATTGACGCGACCATCGTCCGAGCGCTGCTCGTGCCCGCGCTCGTCGCGCTCTTGGGCCGGTGGAACTGGTGGCTGCCCGGATGGTTGGCTCGCCTCCTGCGCGTCCCACCTTCCCCCTTAGCGGAGAAGGGCCGCGCTACCTCGCGTTGATCAGCGCGCGCCGGTAGACGGTGACGAGAGCGTCGAGGAACGCGGTGACCGTTGCCCGGTCTTCCGGGGTCAGTGCCGCGGCCAGCTCATCGATGCCCTCGGTGACCGGCCGCGAGTGTTCTCGAGCAGCGGCAAGCGACTCCCGGACGGGAGCCACGACGACCTTGCGCCGGTCCGTGGGATGCGGCTGCCGCGAGATGTGGCCGGAGGCCTCAAGCCGCTTGAGCACCAAGGAGGTGGCCGCCGTCGACGTCTCCAAGGTCCCGGCAATGGCTGTCGGGGTGTCGGATCCCACCTGCGCTAGGTGGAGCATCGCGCTCAGCCCGGCGTAATCGACCCCTAGTGCGTCCTGCACGACGTGGCGAAACCGCAACTGCTCGGAGAGGAGTTGCATCAGGAGGTCACGCATGGCATCGCCGTCGATGTCGGACGTGGACGCCGCCGCCGTGTGCGCGTGTGCCGCGTCAGCATCGGTGCGCGCTTCCGGGTGGGTTGCCACCCGCGCAGCCTACCGCCGCGATTGGTGAGAAGAGCGGTAGTCAAGGATCTTGCCAACCGCCCAAACCAACGATGACGCCTTATCTCAAAACCGATCTGCCTCGCCACCGCGGCCCCGGGCCAGCGGTCAACTCAGTCGGCGGACGTGAACTGGGGGCAGGTGGCGCGGTAGGGAGCGAGCTCCCCGACGGCGTCTGCCCACTCCTGCGCGGTCAGGTTGCGTCCAGCCAGGCTGCAGGCCGCGGCCACCCATGACTCGGGGTGGAGGTTCATCACCTTGATCGGCGAGTCGGGTCCGCCGCCGTAGGCGAGCACCGTGCCGTCCAGGCTGAGTCCGGCCTGTTTGACCTCGGTCTCAGCCAGTTGGATCGGCGTTCCGATCGGCAGGCCGCTGGCCAGGTCGGTGAGTGCCAGCTCCCGGTTGGCGCCCAGGGTGGCGAGGAACGAGTCGTCGACGGGGCTCATGACGACCGGGATGTAGCCGCTGCCTCCGGGGAGGGTGCGGATGAGGTCCAAGGTGTCGAGGTCGAAAACGCGCATCTCACCGGCGAGGTTCGAGGTCACCAGGTGCCCGCCTCGGGTGATGTAGGCGACCACGCCCAGGCTGGGATCCAGCGTCTTCAGCAGGTCGCCGCTGGCGGCGTCATAGACGCGGACCCCGGAGAACGTGCCTTGCACGAACCTGCTCCCGTCCGGAGAGGAGGTCGTGGAGGTGTAGTCGGGGGCCGTCATCGGCCTGCCCGACACCGTCGCGCCACGCATCGGCAACGCCTCGTTGCCCTCGGGGAGGAAGGTGACCGCGAAATAGTCCCGCTTGCCCGGATCGAGCTGCCGCAACCCGCCCTGCGGTCGGATTCGGTACTCGGGCGGGTCTTCGGGCCGCCCCGGAGGAAACGTGTACGCCGTCCCCGAGCCGCGGTTGGTCAGGTCGACGACGTGGCCGCGACCGTGATCGAGTCGCAGGCCGACCAGCAGGTCCCCGTCGGTCCATCCGGCGCGCACGATCCCCGGCAGCTTCCGCAGTGTCTGGCCGGTTGTCAGGTCGACGACGCGCAGGTCGCTGGCGTCGGTGAGCAGGATCGCCTCAGGCGGCGTCCGGGCGACCACCCCCTCCGTGCCGTCGGCGTTGAGCGCCATCAGCGACCAGCCGGGAAGCACGGTGCGGGTGATCGCGTCGCCACCATCGATGCGCCACCGGGAGACCACCGGCCGGTCGCTGGAGATCGCCACCAGCTCGCTTCCACCCGCCGCGAGCCACAACGCTTGGACGGTTCCGTTTTGGGCCGCGAGAGTGCGCCGCGGGGAACCTGTCGTCAGGTCGAACTCGTGCAGTCGACCGGCGGCGTCGCCGCAGAAGAAGCTGTCCGTGGGTGTGGAGACGAGGGCGCCGAGGCAGACCGGTCCCGCGACGTGCCACAGCAGCCGGCCCGTGTGCAGATCGACCCGGATCGTGCCCTGTTCGCCGTTTCCGACCACCGTCTCGCCGCCCGCCGCAAACAACGCCAGCGTCGTGCCGTCGGGGACCGAGATATCGGCGGTCTGCCGGAGGGTCCGCGCATCCAGGACCCGGACCGAATCGGAGCCGCCGACCGCCAACCGGTCCCCGACCAGGGCGAGTCCGCCGATGGGGCCGGGCGCATCGCCAGGAGCCAGGGCAGCCCGTGCCAGCCGGGCGCCCGTGGTGGCGTCTTGGGCCAGCACGTCCCCGTCGAAGTACGACGCGTAGACGCGCTCGCCGTCGGGGGACAGCGCGATCGCCGCGGCGTGTTCCCCGCGGTGCACGACGGGTGCGAAGCGGGGTTGGCCGGTGCTCACGTCGTACACCGTGAAGTAGGTGGTGCTGCGCTCCTCCTGCCCCGCCTGGATCACCGCCAGGGAACTGCCGTCGGCACTGGCGGAGTAGAGCCCGATGGGGTCGAGCCCGTCACGCATGGGGGACAGGGCGTCACCGAAGCTCCCGGTGTTCAGGTCGTAGCGCCGCAAGAGACCGACCTCGTCGGTGACGAATGTGGTCCCGCCATCGGGCAGGACCACCCCGGTGTGGGGCTGCTCTGCCGGCCCTGGCAGCACCCTGCTGTCGAGGTATCCCTGCGAGGCGGTGAAGGTGGCCAGCAGCGCGGACCGCGTCGCCGGCGTGTCGGCGAGCCGGAACGCTTCGACGGCGAGGAGCGCGGCCGCGTCGCGATGGGTGAGCCTCAGTCGCTCTGCCCGTCCGGCCAGGGCCTCCACCCGTGCCGCCCGAGTCGAGGCCGCTTCCGCACGCGCGGCCGCGTCGGCCTGCCGCCACTGGCTTCGGGCCACGACGCCTGCGACTAGAGCCAATACGAGCGCAGCAGTCGTCGCGGCGAGCAGGCGCCGAGTCCGGCTTGACCGGCGCACCTCGTCACGGCGTACGGCGTCCCGCTCGTCGCGGCTGGCGCGCAGGTAGTCGTGCTCCAGGGGGCTCAAGCCCCGATCCGCCGAGTCGACGACCTCCAGAGCGAGCTCGAGGCGGGATCCTCGGTAGAGGTCCGCGGCGGCTCGCCCGGATGAGTCCCACGCCCGGGCGGCATTGCTGAGGTGCTGCAACAGCACCAGCCAGTCGCGATCGTCGTCGATCCAGGCCACCAACCTGTCCCAGCGCTCCAGCAACGCTTCGTGGGCAAGTTCGACCGTGGGCTCCCGCGTGGTCGGTTCGCGATCGGTGACGAGGAGCCGGGCCTCGACGAATGCGTCGACTACCGGCTCAGCTCCTGCCGGCAGCTCGGAGATCCGGGCTCGGCGGCGGGTGTCGGGTTGCCCGTCGCCTGTCATCACCAAGCGTGAGAACAGCGCCCTGGCGGTCGTGCGTGCGTCCGGCTCCAGTGCCCCGAAGACCTGTTCGGCGCGTCGCCCTAGGGCTCCTGTCAACGAGCCCAGGTCGGTCAGTGACTCCTCGCTGATCCGGCCCTCGACGCGCGCATCGAAGAGCTCGGCGAGGGTGAACTGCAGCAGCGGGAGGAGGCCCGGGCGGCCGGCCGTCTCGACCACCAGCGAGGTCGCGACCACGTCTTCGATGTAGACCCCTGCCTGTTGGGCGGGGCGCCGCACGGCGTCGTCGAGCTCGGCGGCGGTCAACGCGGGGAGGGGGTAGGTCCCGGGACCAATGAGGGCCGAGAGGATGGGCTCGCTCAGCGGGCGGTCGAAGAGATCGGCTCGCACAGTGGCGAGGACACGGAGCCCGCCAGGCCCGGGCGCACGCGCCAACTCGGGCTCAAGTCGACTCAGAAACGCCGTGCGCTCGTCCTCGTCACACCGCGTCCACAGTTCCTCAAGCTGGTCCACCACGAGCACCAGGCCCTCGGCGGACAGCGACGCAAGCAGGTCGCCCTCAGCGGAGCCAGCCACCTCAAGCAGGGCCGCCTCGAGGGCCTCCGATGGTCGTGGGCCAGGAGTCATCACGGCGGTGATCTGTCCCCGGGCACGCAGGGCGGGCACGACTCCCGCGCGCGCCAGCGAGCTCTTGCCCGACCCGGACGAGCCAACGATCGTGACGAGTCTCAGCTGATCGACCTGGGTCAGCAGATCGGCCGTCGCCGCCTCGCGGCCAAAGAACGAACGCGCCTGCGACTCGTCGAAGGCCCGCAGACCGCAGTACGGGTTGGACCCTGCGACCTGGGCCAGGGTCAGGGCCTCCTTGCGCCGAGCGGAGTCGATCGTCCGGTGCGCGTCGCTGGAGACGTCGCTCAAAGCTCCTTCGCGAGCGCCGGTGGCGGCCCGCCACGAGACGATGAACTCCGCAACGGATCGGTAGGAGCCGTCGTGGGCTCGCCTGAGGACCCGGTCGAGACCGGGCGGCCCGCCAGGGATCGGCGTCAGTGAAGTACGTCGTGGCCCGGCGTGCGACTTCCGGCTCGCGGTGCTTCCCACCACGAGTTCGTGGACACACTCCGCCAGCGCCCTGAGGTCGTCGACCGGATTGTCGAGGCCACCGGTCAGCGCGATCCCGAAGTCCGCCAGGTAGCTCGCCCCTTGCTCGTCGAGCAGGATGTTGGCCAGCCGGACGTCGTGGTGCACGATGCCGGCCGCGTGAGCCGCGAGCAACGCGCCTCCGACTTCCTCCACGAAGCGGTTCACGCGAGGAAGTGACCACGGCCCCCCGGCCACGAGGTTGTCGCTGGCGGTGCCGCCGGACAGGTAGCGAAAGACCAGGTAGGCGCCACCGGTTCGCGCCAGAAGTCGTAGAGCGGAAGCACGTGCGGATGCTCAAGGTGGGCGATCGTGCGCGCTTCGGTCTCGAACCGGCGGATGTAGTCGGCGGACCTGGCCACGTCGGGCGGGATCACCTTGACTGCTACCGGTCGCTGAGTGCCTGGCTGGGTGGCCCGGTAGACCAGACCAAACTCGCCGCGGCCGATCTCTTCGTGCAGCACGTAGCCGCGCAACGCCTGCCCCGGACCCGTGGCAGCGACATCGCCGGCCGCGATCTGGGCGACGAGGTCAGACACCGCACGGCTCGGGTCGAGGCCGGTCTCCTGAGCCAGCCGACGCCGGTAGGCGGTGAACACCGCGAGCGCCTCCGAGGCCCGTCCCGCCGCGTTGAGCCCTTGGATGAGCAGGCTGACGGGCCGCTCCCGCAGGGGTTCGTCCGCCACCAGACGCTCCAGGTCAGCGACGACGCCCGGACGTCCGAGG
The DNA here is from genome assembly GCA_049299195.1 of Nocardioides sp. Lineage (GTDB taxonomy): Bacteria > Actinomycetota > Actinomycetes > Propionibacteriales > Nocardioidaceae > Nocardioides. The sequence goes on along the minus strand of JBAQXA010000292.1, from coordinate 8,781 downwards.
GCGAGCAGCGCAGACGCCCGGGACTCTCGCGCCACGGTCCGCAGTTCGTGGAGCCGGGTAGCTTCCGGAAGCGCCCACCACTCGCCCCCGAACTCGGCGTAGGGCTCTCCGTGCCACAGCGCGAGCGCCTCGTCGTACGCCGTGATGGCCCGGTCGGGCGGCAACACCTCTGCCTCGGCCAGGCGACGCTCAAACACGACAGAGTCCAGGGACTCGGCCGCTAGGCGATATCCGGTCGGGAAGGTCTCCAGCCGCTCGTCGCCGAGGGCCGCGCGGAGACGCGACACGTAGGTAAGGACGGAGCGGTCCGCGCTCCTCGGCTCGTTCCCCTCCGCCCATAGCGCCTCGACCAGAGTGCTGACCGGCACCACCTGTGCGCGGCGGCTCAGCAGGACCCCAAGCAGCCGACGCTGCTGCGGCCCACCCAGGCGGATGGGAATGCCGTCGCGTTCGGCCCCTACCGGCCCCAGGACTCTGTAGTGCACGCGGCTCCTTCGAAGGTCGTCAACAAGTGTGATCGATGTTGACGATCTGCAATCGCAATTCGTCAACATCGTTGGCACTAGGCGGTTGTCACGGAGCCACCCGCCACCAAGGCAGACAGGAAAGCACATGAAGCCACGCAACTTCGCCGGCCTCTTGACGGTCGGCATGCTCGCGCTCGGGGCCCTTACCCAGCCGGCGAGTGCGGCTGAGCCGCCCATGCAACACACTCACGACGTCGTTTCGTACGCCGACTCGCTCAATGTTTGCGGGATCGACGTCGACGTCAAGTTCCACTGGATCGCGAACGAGTTCTTGCGTCGAACTGCCAGCGGGGCCGTCTATCACTCGCTCAATGTGCGGGAGACCAACGTCTACACCAACCCGGAGAGCGGGAAGACCTTCACGCAGTTCTCCACCTACCGCAACCAGGACATGAAGTACAGCGACAACGGCGACGGCACCACGACCGTCACGGTCAAGGCGGTCGGCCCCACGCGGCTGTCGGGAGACAACGGTGTCTTCTTCATGGACACCAGCGTGCTGGTCTTCACCTATCTGATCGACACCGCCACCGGTGAATGGATCGCCGACGGCGACCTTGTCCGAAACGTCGGCCTGCATGAGGACCGGGACCTGTGTGCCGGCGTCGAGGCCGCCCTGCTCTGAGCCACCGACAGAACCGGCCGGCATCTCGGGCGGCCGGGACTCTCCTCAGAAATTCCGGGTGCCAAGTGTGTACATGTCATCGTCGGGGCCGCGTCCGCGTGAGGTGTGGGACTCGCGTTCTAGAACAGCCCCACACGCAGCTGCATCGAGTTCGCCTCTCCCTGATGGGGGGCTGTGAGCCCGCCGAGGAGTCCGGTTGCGATGGCGATCATGAGCAGTGGAGCGAGCGCTGAGCGCGGTATGTCTGGACGGCTGCGGCGTTCCTTGAAGTAGTCAGTGGTAACGAAGACGGCGAGGGCGATGAGTTGGGAGACCGAAAGTGCGAATGCAAGCACGGGCGCGGCATCCGCTCCTCTGTGTAGCCCGACAAAGTCCAGACAGGTGGTAGCGCTGAGCAGAATCCACACGACGATCAGCCGCACCGCACGGGCGCGCAGAACTCCGTCCGCGAACCAGCGGACGACGACTGCGGTGGTCGCCATCGAGGCAACCATCCACGGGAGCTCCGCGGAGGTCGGGCCCCGGGCCGCCAGCGCGAGCAACTGCCCGACCAGGAACAACCACGCCATCGCCCACGCAGCGGTTGGAACCACCCCGCTGACAGCGCCGGTCTGAGCTGGGGAGCCCCCGCGACTGACCTTAAACGGCGCCATGTCCGGGTCTCGCCCCTCAGACCTGTTCGCACGTCCAAATTGCCAAGCACCTGCACCCAGGAGTACGACGAACAGGCCGAATCCTGCCCACCTCCACGGTCGTCTCGGGTCGCTCGTGCCGGTCGGGTCGGCCGCGGGGCGCAGTGGCTTGGCCCAGAGGCCTGCGGCCAGTGTGGGGGTGTTGATCTGCTCGCCGGTGCCTCCCAGATCGATTGTTTCGTGGCTGCCGTCGGAGATGTCGACGACGTATACCTCACGGCGAAAGTTCCCCAGCACCACGTGCCTCGCGTCGCGCCAAGCGAGGAATTCGCCGATGGGGCTCGTGTCGGGGAGGTTGATTTCGCGGAATGCGCCCGACGCTGTCGCGCCGACGTAGAGACCGTCGTCCGGAGGCGGGTCTCCCTTCTCACGATCGTCGCGCCCGATGTAGGCGAACGCCGCGTCTTCGGGCGCAAACGAGGCCATCAACACGTTACGTGGGAATACGAGAGTGGTCGTTGCCCTCGAGTCTGGATCTGCGCGGAAGACCTTGTGTTTGCGCGACCAGACTACGGCGTTGTCCGCATACCCGAGCTGGGGCAGCCAGTAAGAGCCGGGCGGTTCCAGGACGGATGGTCTGCCGTCGGAGACCCGCCATGCGACGAACTGGTGCCCGCGGGTGCCGTGCTTGGGTTGATCGGGTGTTTCGAAGGTGGCAAGCAGGTAGCGGGAGTCGCCGGAGAACGCGAGTTCGGACATGGTGGGGCGCACTCGGTCGTAGCCCTCGACGGTGAGGTGGCGCACCTCCCCGGTTGTCGTGTCCAGGATGGACCAGCCGGCGATGCCTGCCTGGCCTCTCGCGGATCGAACCCATCCCAACCATCGCCCGTCGGGAGAAACTGTGACGCCACCGTCGAGACCCCAGGATTTGAGGGAGAGCCCGGGCAGCCTTAGCCAGGAGGAGCGTCCGTCGAGTGCGGACGTCGCGAAGTATGAGAGCGTGGTGCGTTCGTCGAAGAGGCCCACCGGGCGGGTGCGATCGGCTAGGCCGATCGCTGCGACCGGCGCCCAGAGTCGTACATCTCCTCCGACCATGTGCCGGGCGCATTCACGGCCGTCGGGAGGCGGGGGTCGCCGGTTTGGTCGGAGGCTTCAGCGAATCCGGTGGCCGTCGCTGCGGCGATAGCGCATACGGTGATCGCCCCGGCCAGTGCCGAGCGTATCGACCACTGGTGCGACAGTCTCCCGCGAATTCGAGTCACGATGCCTAGTATGTAGCGGCCCAGACTGGTGCCTACGCAGAAGCGCGGAGTGATGACCGCGGCGCCAACCTCCCGAGGGCGTGCTCGACCTTGACTCATTGACCGAGGCTCGCCCGGCGCCAGTCACATAGGGTGACTCCATGATCACAGGTCTCGACCATGTGCAGGTCGCCATTCCCGTGGGTAGCGAGTCGGCCGCGCGTGAGTACTACGGCACGGTCTTGGGGATGCTGGAGATCCCGAAGCCGCCGGCCCTCGCCCAGCGTGGAGGCTGCTGGTTCGCCTCGGGCAGCGCTGTCCTCCATCTTGGGGTCGAGGAGCCCTTCGCTCCCGCCAGGAAGGCCCACCCGGCATTCCTGGTCAGCGACCTCGACGCACTCGCTGCAGCCCTCGAAGAGGGGGGCGCCAGCGTCACCCACTCCGACGGCGAGCGGCCCGGAATCCGCCGTTTCCACACCTTCGATCCGTTTGGCAACCGGATCGAGTTCCAACAGGCGGATGGCGAAGCGCTCGCAAGCCTTTAACCCTCCAAGGGTGTCGGACCTCAGCCGTAGCCTCGGGCTCACCGAGCCAGGAGGGGGAACATGAGGTCACCACACAACACGCGGGGGAGTTGTCCGCGCTGCAACGGACGCGAGGTCCAGCACTACATCTACGGGCTGCCCGACATCGACACCTTCGCCGACGCTGACGGCAACGTTCCCCTCTGGATTCACTTCGCTGGATGCGTGATGTCCCAGGGGGCGAGTTTCGACCGATCCTGTGACACCTGTGGACTGCAGTGGCGGACTGAGCGGGTCTAGGGCGCGCTCGGTGTCTCCAGAGGTGTGGTCAGTCCGGGTGGGTCGACGGGGGAGTGGACGATCCGAGCCGCGTGCATCCGGGCGTGGGCGATGGCTTGGGGAGTGGTGTCGAAGAGGTGCCGCTCGTGCGCGAGGCCGCCGTACACCTGAAGCTCGCGCAGCACTCGCTCGTGGCTGGGTCGCACCCCGGAGAGCAAGACGGTGATCCCGCGTGCCTCGAGTCGGGCGATGGTGTCGGCCAGCACGTGCGCGCCGGTGGCATCGATGGTGGTGATGCGTGACATGCGCAAGATCACGACGCGCACGTTGCTCACGTCGGACAGTTCGAGCAGGAAGTCGTGCGCGGCGGCAAAGAACAAGGGGCCGTCGATGCGGTAGGCGACGATGTGCTCGTCGAGCAGGTTCTGTTCCTCGTCGGTGTGGTCACTGACGTCGAGCGGGATCTCGTCGAGCCGCGCCGTTTTCGCCGTCTCTCGCAACGCCACGAATCCGGCCACGATCAGGCCCAGCAGCACCGCAGTCACGAGATCGAAGACGACGGTTGAAGCCGCCGTAATCGAGAGGACGGCGGCGTCCCCGCGGGTGGAGCGCAAGAGCGCGGCGAGGCTGGAGACCCGCACCATGTGGACTGCGGTGGCGATCAACACCCCGGCCAGGGCCGCGAGCGGGATCTGGGCGACCCAGCGCGCGGCTACCAGCACGATCAGCAAGAGGACCAGGGCGTGGACGAGGGCGGCCAAACGCGAGGTGGCCCCGGCCCTGACGTTGACCGCGGTGCGGGCGATGGCTGCGGTGGCTGGGATGCCGCCGAACAGCGGGGAGCCCAGGTTGGCCAGACCCTGGCCCACGAGTTCTCGATCCGAATCGTGGCGCTGCCCCACGCTCATGGCGTCGGCAACGGTGGCTGACAACAAGCTCTCCAACGCAGCGAGTGCGGCGACCGCGACCGCTGGAAGGACCAGCGCGTCTAGGTCTGTGAGGCTGATCTGGGGCAGGTGCGGAGTGGGGAGGCCGGTGGGGATGTGGCCGATCGTCGCCGCTCCCAGGTCGAGGGTGGCGTTGGCCAGCGTGGCGACGAATACGGCAACCAGCGAAACCGGCAATCCCGGACTGTTACGAGCCGCCACGAGTATGACGACCGCAACGGTGGTGGCCAGTCCCAGCGCCGACCATGTCGGTTGCTGGAGCCAGGCCGCGATCGCCTCCCAGGCGAGCACCGGGATCTTCTCCGCGTGCACCTCAACGCCCAGCGCCGCGGGGAGCTGTTGCAGCGCAATGATCGCCGCGATGCCGAGGGTGAATCCCTCGACGACGGGAACGGGCACGTACCGAATGAAACGGCCGGCCCCGGCGACGCCCAGCCCGATCAGGATGAGCCCGGCGAGCAGACCCACCACCAAGACTCCGTCGCGGCCGTACGTCGCAATGATCGGCACCAAGACGACAGTCATCGCGCCCGTGGGGCCGCTCACCTGCACTCGGCTGCCTCCGAAGACGGCGGCAACCGACCCGGCGATGATCGCGGTGATCAGCCCGGCGCCCGCGCCCATGCCTGAGCTCACGCCAAAGCCCAATGCGAGCGGCAAGGCGACCAGGCCCACCATCAAGCCCGCCGTCAGGTCACGGCGCGGGCGCGTGTGCGACCAGTCGGCCCGACTGGGAAGCAAGGGGGCTAGGTGCGACCAGCCGGCAACAATCCGGTCCCTCATCCTGCGTCCACGGCTGGGTGCGCTTGCTCGGTCTCATCGTCGACGTGCACCAGGCCAGACAGGATGCGCCGGGCGGCCAGCAGCAGCTCGCGGACCTCTGGGGCGCTGATCGAGTAGGTGACCTCACCGCCCTGGCGGGTCGAGATCACCAGCGATGCGCGCCTGAGAATCGCCAGCTGTTGAGAGAGGTTGCTCGGCTCGATTGCGATGGCGTCCAACAGCTCATGCACGGCGTGCTCTCGCTCGCAGAGCAGTTCCAGAATCCTGATGCGTGCAGGGTGGCCCAGCGTCTTGAAGAACTCGGCTTTGGCTTGGTAGAGAGGAACGCTCACGGGACTGGACACCAGGCGGGGTGGATCTGAGCTAGCAACACTGAATGAAGACTACATGAGTTGCGCAGTTCTTCATGTCTTGGGAGTCGGGTCGTGTATTCACCGGGCCATCCGTGTGATATCTTGACGTCAAGATAAATACAGCGAGGAGCGGGCATGAGCAAGAACAGTTTCGGAGCCAAGGACACCCTCACGGTTGCTGGCCAAGACTTCACCTACTTCCGGCTGGATGCCGTTGCTGGCGACGGCCTCGACGTGGCCAGCCTGCCGTTCTCCCTCAAGGTGCTCTTGGAGAACCTGCTGCGCACCGAGGACGGCGCCGACATCACCGCCGACGACATTCGCGCGCTCGCCGGGTGGGACGAGACCGCCGAGCCGGACAAGGAGATCCAGTTCACGCCGGCCCGCGTGATCATGCAGGACTTCACCGGCGTGCCGTGTGTGGTCGACCTCGCGACGATGCGCGAGGCGATGGCCGACCTCGGCGGCGACCCGAGCAAGATCAACCCGCTCGCGCCCGCCGAGATGGTCATCGACCACTCGGTGATCGCCGACGTCTTCGGCAACGCGCAGGCCTTTGAGCGCAACGTCGAGATCGAATACGAGCGCAACCGCGAGCGCTACCAGTTCCTCCGCTGGGGCCAAGGCGCCTTCGACGACTTCAAGGTCGTGCCGCCGGGCACGGGCATCGTGCACCAGGTCAACATCGAGCATCTCGCGCGTGTGGTGTTCACCCGGCCAGGCGCTGACGGCAGCGTGCTGGCCTACCCCGACACGTGTGTGGGCACCGACTCCCACACCACCATGGTCAACGGCATCGGCGTGGTCGGCTGGGGCGTCGGCGGCATCGAGGCCGAGGCGGCCATGCTCGGCCAGCCGGTCAGCATGCTGATCCCGCGCGTGGTGGGCTTCAAGCTGACCGGCGAACTTCCCCAAGGCTCGACGGCGACCGACCTGGTCCTCACGATCACCGAGATGCTGCGCAAGCACGGCGTGGTCGGCAAGTTTGTGGAGTTCTACGGCGCCGGCGTCTCCGCGCTGCCGCTGGCCAATCGCGCGACGATCGGCAACATGAGCCCCGAGTTTGGCTCCACCATCGCGGTATTCCCGATCGACGAGGAGACCATCAACTACCTGCGCCTCACCGGGCGCGCCGACGATCAGTTGGCACTGGTTGAGGCCTACGCACGGGCCAACGGGCTGTGGCACGACCCTGACCACGAGCCCCGCTACTCCGAGCGGCTAGAGCTCGACCTGTCGACCGTGGTGCCGAGCCTGGCCGGCCCGAAGCGGCCGCAGGATCGCGTCGAGGTTGCCCACGCAGCACCCGCCTTCGCCCGTGCCCTCGGCGACTACACCGACGACCCCGCGGCCACCGCCACGGTCAGCCTCGACGGCCAGACCTTCGAGCTCGGTCACGGCGCAGTCACGATCGCCGCGATCACCTCCTGTACCAACACCTCCAACCCGAGCGTCATGATCGGCGCGGCGCTGCTGGCCAAGAAGGCCGTGGAGGCCGGGCTGGCCCGCAAGCCCTGGGTCAAGACGACCCTTGCTCCCGGCTCGAAGGTGGTCAGCGACTACTACGACCGCGCCGGGCTCACGCCGTACCTCGACAAGCTTGGCTTCAACCTCGTCGGCTACGGCTGCACCACCTGCATCGGCAACTCCGGCCCGCTCATCCCCGAGGTGAGCGCCGCGGTCAACGAGGCCGATCTGGCCGTCTGCTCGGTGCTGTCGGGCAACCGCAACTTCGAGGGCCGGATCAATCCGGACATCAAGATGAACTACCTCGCCAGCCCTCCGTTGGTGGTGGCTTATGCGCTCGCTGGCTCGATGACGGTGGATCTGTTCAACGACCCGCTGGGCCAAGACACGCAGGGCAACGACGTCTTCTTGCGTGACATCTGGCCGACCCCCGCCGATATCGAAGAGACGATCGCCCGCGCGATCACCTCGGAGATGTTTGAGGGGTCGTATGCCGATGTGTTCGCCGGTGACGAGCGGTGGCGGTCGCTGCCCACCCCCGAAGGCGACACCTTCGCGTGGGATCCGACCTCGACGTACGTGCGCAAGGCGCCCTACTTCGACGACATGCCGACCGAGCCGGAGGCCGTCACCGACATCGCCGGAGCGCGGGTTTTGCTCAAGCTCGGCGACTCGGTGACCACCGACCACATCAGCCCGGCCGGTGCGATCAAGGCCGACAGCCCGGCCGGCCGGTACCTGGCGGAGCACGGGGTCGAGCGTCGCGACTTCAACTCCTACGGCTCCCGCCGGGGCAACCACGAGGTGATGATCCGCGGCACCTTCGCCAACATCCGGCTGCGCAACCTGCTCGCGCCCGGGACCGAGGGCGGGGTCACGCGTGACTTCACCGTCGAGGGCGCGCCGGTCACGACCGTCTTCGACGCGGCCGCCAACTATGAGCGCGCCGGCACGCCGCTCGTGGTGCTGTCGGGCAAGGAGTATGGCTCCGGCTCGTCGCGCGACTGGGCCGCGAAGGGCACTGCACTGCTGGGTGTGCGCGCGGTCATCGCGGAGTCCTACGAGCGGATTCACCGGTCCAACCTGATCGGCATGGGCGTGCTCCCGCTGCAGTACCCCGCGGGAGAGACCGCCGACTCGCTCGGGCTGACCGGTGAGGAGACCTTCGCGATCAGCGGCGTCACCGCCCTCAACGAAGGCCACACCCCGCGCACCGTGCGCGTGGAGGCGGTTGCCCCCGGCGGCGCAGTCACGGCCTTGGACGCCGTCGTCCGCATCGACACCCCCGGCGAGGCCAACTACTACCGCAACGGCGGGATCATGCAGTACGTCCTGCGGTCGCTGCTGCGCGCCTGACCCCTCGGGGGTTTCTGGGGGTTTGGAGGTTTTGGGAGGTGCTGGTT
>JBAQXA010000291.1:0-2688 GCA_049299195.1 Nocardioides sp. | reverse complement strand
GTTGTGGGTTCGGGAGTTTCATTTTTGGTGTTGCACCCGCCGCAACGACTGTTCACACACGGTCGACCGAATCTGCCGATGAGCGGACGTGTCCACGGCGTTCTGAAGCTCGACGTCAGTGCCTTCCCAGATCGCCATCGGCTTGTCCTAGCGACCGAGCGCCCCTCACTGCACGTGAGGTTAAGTGCCATCCATGGCACCGAGGGCAGCGATAGGCGCTGCTCCTGCTTCGCCCGCTTCACGTCGTCCTTCGCGCGCACGCGAGCCAGCACCAGGAGCGCGTCCACACGACTGCGATACCTGCGCTTGCGGCACGACCCGCGATGTGAATCCCCCATGCGCACACTCTGATCGAAGCCACCGACAGCCCCGGAACATCCCGCCGCGCAGCGGAAGAGAGATCTACCGGGAAGACACTCGCAACTTCACGGGTGACTCCACTCACGACCCTCCAACGGGTGACGCTCGTCTACGCTCTCCCTCGTGATCACGTTCCTGATCGTCGGGTTGGCCGCTGGGGTGCTGGCCCGGCTCTTCCGCAATCGTCCCGGGCGTCCGCAGGTGATGGTGACCGTGCCGGTCGCTGTTGTCGCGGCGATCTTGGGCGGCGTGTTGACCAACCTGGCGACGGGTGCTGGCGCGACCGAGCCGTCATTCCTGAGCGTCGGCATCGCGGCTGCTGCGGCCCTGGTCGCGATCGTGGTCCTCGAGGTAACCCACCCGACGCGGAGTTGATCCTGACCACCTCCCGCTGTCTCTTCTGCGCGATCGTTGCCGGCGAGGTCGCCGCCGACGTGGTGCTCGACGAGCCGGAGTTCGTGGCCTTCCTCGACATCCGCCCCGTCTTCAAGGGGCACGTGCTGCTCGTCCCGCGCGGCCATGTCGACACCCTGACCGACCTGCCGGCCGACCTCCACGCCGGCTTCATGGGAGCTGCGCAGCGGATCGCGCGGGCGGTCGTCGACAGCCTCGGCGCGCAGGGCTCGTTTGTCGCGATCAACAACACCGTGAGCCAGTCGGTCCCACACCTCCACCTGCACGTCGTGCCCCGCACCAAGGGTGACGGGTTGCGTGGCTTCTTTTGGCCCCGCACCAAGTACGCCGACGGCGAGGCCGCGGCATACGCCGCACGGTTGCGCGAAGCCTTGGAACCCACTCTCGACGGGACCGGATCCGGCTGAGAGGGTGGGCGTCATGACCCACAAGCGGCCCCTTGCACTCCTGCTCCTCACCCTCGGCGCGACGGCGCTCGCCACCCTCGCTGCCCCAGCCGCGACCTCCGCGCCGTCGGCCTCCGGACGCAGCGGCTGGCAACCCGTCCCGATCCAGAGCGAGCAGAACTTCCGCGGTCTCGCGGCGGTCTCCCGCAAGAAGGCGTGGGTTGCGGGCAGCGGCGGCGAGATCTGGCGCACCGCCAATGGCGGCAAGACGTGGCTCAACGTGTCCCCGCCCGGAGCAGAAGCGCTGGAGTTTCGCGACATCGAAGTCCACGGACGCCACCGCGTCAGCGCGCTTGCGATCGGGGAGGGCGAGCAGAACCAGATCTTCCGCAGCACCGACAACGGCGCCACCTGGACGCGCACCTTCATCAGCGACGAGCCCACCTCCTTCTACGACTGCATGGCCTTCTTCCCCGGGGGTCGCGTCGGACTGGCGGTCAGTGACCCGGTCGAGGGACAGATGCGGATGATCCGCACGACCGACGCGGGCCGCACCTGGCAACAGGTGCCACCGGAGGGCTTCCCAGCACCCGTTGATGGCGAGTTCTACTTCGCGGCGAGCGGCACCTGCCTGGTCACGGTGGGTGGGCACACGGCATACCTCGGCAGCGGCGGTGGGGCCGCCCGCATTTTCGCCAGCCGCGACCGCGGGCGCACCTGGACGGTCGCCGAGAGCACGCTCCCGGCCAGCGACGCGGGCGGTGTCTTCAGCCTGGCCTTCCGGGCACCCCGCAAGGGCATCGCCGTGGGCGGCGACTTCCTCAACGAAACCGTGGGGGTCGACTTCTCAGCCTCGACCCGCGATGGGCGGGAGTGGCGCAATGCCGGAGATCTCGGGGGCTACCGCTCGGGAGTCGCGTGGCTCGGGCACGGTCGGTGGTTCGTCGCGGTCGGCCCGACTGGCACCGACATCACCCGCAACGACGGGCGAAGCTGGCGCACCATCGACACGGTCCGCTACGACGCGGTCGACTGCACGGCGCGCGGTGCCTGCTGGGCCTCAGGGCCAGCCGGGGCTGCGGCTCGGGCCCGACTGCGCTGAGGGGAGTGATCACGATGTCAGGCGAACTGCCCACGCCCGCTGGCCGCGTCCTTGCCGCCGACCTGCTGGCAATTGCGATGGACCATGAACCGCTTCCGCCCGACGAGGTCGATGCCGGGGCGCCGACGACGGCCGTCGTCGAGCTCGGCGCGCTCGGCGGCGTCGATGTCGGCATCTGGGAGATGACCGAGGGCGTCGCCCGCGACACCGAGGCAGACGAGATCTTCATCGTGCTGTCCGGCGCCGGCCGAGTCGACTTCGCCGACGGCACCTCGGTGCCACTGGCGGCCGGCACCGCCGTGCTCCTGTATGCCGGGGAGCAGACACGCTGGACCATCACCGAGCCCCTCCGCAAGGTCTATGTCGCGGTGACCTAGGGTTTCGGCCATGTCCCCCTCCTTCTCCGGCCGGGTCGCCGCGGTCACG
>JBAQXA010000290.1:0-8310 GCA_049299195.1 Nocardioides sp. | reverse complement strand
ATTCGAGTCCGTGCTGCGGGCGCAGACCCTTGAGTTCCCGGAGCTTCGCTTCGAACCCCAGGCCGAGATCGAACTCGATGGCTACACCATCCGACCGGACCTGGTCGAGCACAGCCGCCGGGCGGTCCTCGAGGCGGATAGCTACTCCTTCCACACCGGCCGGGCGGCCCACGATCGCGACTGCACGCGCTACAACACCCTGGTGCTGCATGGGTGGCTGGTGTTGCGGTTCACCTGGGAGGCCGTGATGCTGCAGCCCGCCTACGTGCGGCAGGTTTTGGCCCGGCTCAGCGCCATAACCACACCACAAAGCGAGCCAGGCAGGGCCACCTGAGCGTGAACGACGGCGGCCGGCGCTCCTTGTGGTGTGGTTATGGCGATAACGGTGTGCGGTGGACGGCCATCCCAGGGAGAATGTCGGCTCGTGGGTCACATCGAGGTCGCGGGCGTGCGTTATGAACTCCCGGACGGCCGGGTTCTGCTCGACGACGCGTCCTTTCGCGTCGGGGAGGGCGCCAAGGTCGCGCTCGTCGGGGCCAACGGTGCCGGCAAGACCACCCTCCTGCGGATCATCACCGGTGAGCTAGCGCCCCACGGGGGCGTGGTGACGCGCAGCGGCGGCCTGGGGGTCATGCGCCAGTTCGTCGGCCGCGGTTCGGCAAGCGTCGCCGAACTGCTGCTCTCGGTCGCCCCACCCCGCGTGCAATCCGCGGCGGCCGAGGTGGAGGCCTGCGAACTCGCCCTCATGGAGGCCGACGACGAGCCCACCCAGATGCGCTATGCCACCGCCCTCGCGGAGTATGCCGACGCCGGCGGCTACGACGTCGAAGTCACCTGGGATGTGTGCACCATGGCGGCGCTCGGCATCCCCTACGACCGGGCGAAGTATCGAGAGCTGGCGACGCTCTCCGGCGGAGAACAGAAGCGGCTCGTCCTCGAATACCTTCTGCGCGGACCCGAAGAGGTGCTCCTGCTCGACGAGCCGGACAACTTCCTCGATGTGCCAGGCAAGATCTGGCTGGAGCAGCGGATCAGCGAGTCGCCGAAGACGATCCTCTTCATCAGCCACGACCGGGAGCTGCTCAACAACACCGTTACCCGAGTGGTGACCGTCGAGCTCGGGGCGGCAGGCAACCGCGTGTGGACGCACCCAGGTGGGTTCGCGTCCTATCACCAAGCGCGGCGCGACCGGTTCGCTCGCTTTGAGGAGTTGCGCAGACGCTGGGACGAGGAGCACGCCAAGCTGCGAGCGCTCGTCTTGATGTACAAGCAGAAGGCCGCCTACAACGATGGCTTGGCCAGCCGCTATCAAGCCGCCCAGACACGCCTCCGCAAGTTCGAGGAGGCCGGGCCGCCGACCGAGCAGCCGCGCGAGCAGCAGGTCACCATGCGGCTGCAGGGCGGTCGCACCGGCAAGCGCGCGGTGGTGTGCACCGACTTGGAGCTCACCGGGCTGATGGCGCCCTTCGACTGGGAGCTCTGGTACGGCGAACGGCTGGCCGTGTTGGGCTCCAACGGCTCCGGCAAGTCCCACTTCCTCCGCCTGCTCGCGGCAGGTGGAAGCGACCCCGACGTCGAGCACCGACCGGTGGGCGAGGTCCACGTCGAGCCGGTGCGGCACACGGGTCAGGCGAAGCTCGGCGCCCGAGTGCGGCCGGGGTGGTTCGTCCAGACCCACGCCCATCCGGAGCTAGCCGGTCGCACGCTCATCGAGATCCTGCACCGCGGCGACGGTTCGCCGGGCGGTCGCGAGGGGATGGGTCGCGAGCGCGCCGGGCGGGTCCTGGATCGCTACGAGCTCGCCCATGCCGCCGAGCAGAACTTCGACACCCTCTCGGGTGGGCAACAAGCGCGCTTCCAGATCCTGCTCCTCGAGCTCTCCGGCGCCACCCTCCTGCTGCTCGATGAGCCCACCGACAACCTCGACGTCGACTCCGCCGAGGCCCTCGAAGCCGGCCTGGAGGCGTTCGATGGCACCGTCATCGCCGTCACGCACGATCGGTGGTTCGCTCGCGGCTTCGACCGGTTCGCGGTATTCGGAGCCGACGGGACCGTCTATGAAGCCGACGAACCCGTCTGGGACGAAGGGCGCGTCCAGCGCGCCCGCTGACCGATCACGGTCAGTCGGCGTCGCTGCCGAGGGTGAGCGTCGTGGTCTCTTCCTGACCATCGCGGACATAGGTCACGAGGACCTCATCGCTCGGACGGAAGGACCGCACCGTGGCGATCAGGGACTCCACGCCGGTGATCCGGCGGTCGTCGAGGCGGGTGATGATGTCGTCGATCTGCAATCCGGCACCTTCCGCCCCCGAACCCTCGGCAACGTCAACGACCAGCGCGCCGGCCGCATCGGCATCGGCGGGCGCGGGGCCAACCGAGATGCCGAGCTGTGCGTGGGTGGGCGTCTCGCCGGCCACGAGTTGGTCGACGATCGGCATGAGCTCGTCGATCGGGATCGCGAACCCGAGCCCGATCGAGCCGGCCTCGCCATCTGCCGACTCGAGACCTCGAATCGAGGAGTTGATGCCGACCACGCGCCCGTTGAGGTCCACCAGTGGCCCGCCGCTGTTGCCGGGGTTGATCGAGGCATCGGTCTGGATCGCGGGGTAGGTGGCTTGATCGTCGACGCTGACCGGGCGATTGAGGGCCGAAACGATGCCGGACGTGACGGTCGCGTCGAGGCCGTAAGGCGAGCCGATCGCCACCACGTCCTGCCCGACTTCGAGAGCGGCAGAGTCCCCGATCTCCGCGGGCACGAGCCCGTCCATATCGGTCGCCTGAATCACCGCTGAGTCGGTCTTGGGGTCGGTCCCGATGATCGTTGCGCGGGACTTGCGTCCGTCGTTGAAGGAGACGCTGACTTCGCCGGCATCGTCGACGAGTTCGACGACGTGGTTGTTGGTCAGGATCAGCCCGTCCTCGGTCAATACGACGCCCGAGCCGGAGCCGGCGCCCTCGCTGTCGGTGACATCGATCTGCACCACCGAGGGGAGCACCTTCGCGGCCACGGCCTCAATCGAGGCGTCGGCCCGAGACGGAGCCTCCTCTGTCGAGGACGTCTTCGTCGCTGTGGTCGATGACGAGGAGGTCGGCGTGGGCTGGAGCACGTTCCAGGCGGCCGCACCGCCGAATCCTCCGGCCCCACCAGCGAGCAGCGCCGCGGCGAGCAGGCCGGCGGTGGCCCGCTTGGGCTTGGGCGGTCCAGACGGGAGAGCCCCGTGGCTGGGGAGGGGAGACGGCGGCTGGGCAGCAGGGAACACCTGAGTGTCATTCACGGCACCATTGTGCTGCGAATGCCTGGGAGACCGCTAAGTGAGTGCTGGCAGCGCGCGGAGAAATCACCGAGGAAACGCTGAGAACACTCCCGGCCCTAGGCCAGCAGGGTGTCGCCGAGCCACCCGCCCTGGGCAAAGCCGGGGAGGACGGCGAACTCCGCCGAGCCGATCGCGGTGGTCCACTCGTTGAGCCGGTCGGACTTATCCAGGCGGCGTTGGATCGTTGTGAACTGTGCCTCGATGTCGGCTTGGAAGCTCACGAAGATCAGCCCGGCATCCCGGGTGCCGCTGGCCGCGTCGTAGGTCGTGTAGTTCATCCCACGACGCAGGATGCGCGCGCCGCCGTTGTTGTCGGGGTGTGAGAGCGCGAGGTGCGAGTCGACCGGGATCACCGGTTGGTCGAACTCGTTGATCGCGGTGAAGTCCGGTTTGTCGGTCTCCTTCTCACCCGTCAGGGGCGCCCCGACATCGAGATCGCGGCCGACCGACAGCTCCTGGTCGCCCCGCGTCACCGTGTCCCACAAGTCGAGGTCCATCGAGATGCGGCGGACGACGATCGTCGTGCCGCCCGCGAACCAGTCCGGAGTCTTGGTCCACACCACCGAGTCGAACAGCTCGTGGTCGGTGGCGAGGTTGCCGGTGCCGTCGACCTGACCAAACAGGTTGCGTCCGGTGTGTGGCTGATGGTTGGCATCGAGACGACGCCAGGATCCGTCCTGCTCCCAGCGCAGCGTGGCAAACGGTTTGGCGTCGAGCAGGAGGCGGCGCAAGACATGGGTCACCGACGTGTCGTCGGAGGCCGCAATCAGCAGCATCAGGTCTCCGCCGGACCACCGCTTCTGCAGCTTGTCGTGCTTAAACGCGGGTACGGCGGCGAGTGCGGGAGGCCGGGCATCGGTGAGGCCGACCTTGTCGAACAGGGAGCGCCCCCACCCCACGGTCACGCTCAGATCGAGGTTGCCCTGGGCCAGATCACGCGCTGTGTCTCCGGGGGCGGCCCGGCCCTCCATGGCGGCCGCGATGCTGCCGGTCCACAGCCGCATCAGCCGGGCGAGCCCCTCGCGGTCGACCCCAGGCAGCAAGTCGAGTGCGAGGACTCGATTGGCGACCGGCGTAGGAGCGGTCACGCCCGGTTGGTGGACGCCAAAGGGGCTGACGGTGGTGCTCACCGTTGGGCCGGTTGCAGCCGTAGCCCCGGTCGTCCCGGTGGCACCGGCCGCACCCGAGCCCGGACCGGTGTCGCGGGCGCCGTCGGCCAGCCTCATCGCGGCGGCGCCCCCCAACAGGCCGAGACCACCCGCCCCGACGTAGGAGAGTACGCCGCGACGGGTGGTGCCCGACAGTTGCTGCTGGTCGTGCTGGTCGTGCTGGTCGTGCTGGTGGTTCATGGGGTCGGTCACGACGAGGGAGACTCCGACATCTCCATCTCCGCATCACCGGACTCGTGGTAGTGCGGCTCCTCCTCGGTGAACTCCTTGACCGGCAGGGTCAGGTCCATGGTTGAACCGTCGGAGAACATGAGCGTCAGCGCGACCTCATCACCGGGGGCGAGCTCGCCCTGCATGTCTATCAGCATGATGTGGTTGCCGCCGGGCTCGAGGTGCTGGTGACCGCCGGCCGGGACGACTAGGCCGCCCTCGATCTGCTGCATGACCATCTTGCCCTCGGAGTCCATCGTCATCTCGTGCAGCTGCACCATGCCGGCCACATCGGTGGCGGCGCCGCTCAGCGTGACGTCAGCGTCGGTCGGGTTGGTGATGGACATGAAGGCGGCGGTCATGGTGGTGTCGTCGGTGCCCACTGTCGCGCGCACCCAGCCGTCCTCAACGATGACTTCAGGCGCGGGAGCCGCGCTGGTGGCCGACTCGGTCGGATCGGCGGCGGTCGTCTCCTCGGTCTCGCCACACGCGACGAGCGCGAACGATGCCACCAGAGCCAGGGCAAAGGCCAACGGCCCGCGCCGGCTCCTCCGGGTGCTCAACATATGGGTCACTACCTTCCGTGTCTGTGCGCCCAGAAATTGCTTGAGGAGTTAATAAACTCGCAGGTCACAATACCCCAGGGCGTGTTTTTCTTGCTCCCTTTCTACCCTGACTGAGCGCGCCAAACAGAGGACCAAGGTCCCACGTCGAAATCGGTTCCACGCTCCGTGGAAAGGCCAGAGGCGGATTCAGGAAGCTCTCAGACAGCGCTCAGCAGCGCGCAGCGGTCAAGCCCAGCGTTGCGCGGCAGGAACGAAGTCGAGCGTGCGGTCGCCGGTGTAGATCTGCTTGGGCCGGGCGATCTTCTGGTCCTTGTCTTGCACCAGCTCGAGCCACTGCGCCAGCCAGCCGGGCGTCCGGCCGATCGCGAACAGCACGGTGAACATCTCGGGCGGGAACTGGAACGCCTCGTAGATCAGGCCGGAGTAGAAGTCGACGTTGGGATAGAGCCTGCGCTTGACGAAGTACTCATCCTCGAGGGCGATCTTCTCCAGCTCCTGGGCGATCTTGAGCAGGGGGTTGACGCCGGTCACCTCGAAGACGTCATCGCAGGCCTTCTTGATCAGCTTCGCGCGGGGGTCGTAGTTCTTGTAGACGCGGTGGCCAAAGCCCATGAGGCGTTCGTTGCCGGCCTTGACGCCCTCGATGAACGCCGGGATGTTGTCCATCGAGCCGATCCGACGCAGCATGCGCAGGACCGCCTCGTTGGCCCCGCCGTGGAGGGGGCCATAGAGGGCGCCGATGCCGCCGGCGACCGCGGAGTAGGGGTCGACCTGGCTGGAGCCGATCGAGCGGACCGCGTTGGTGGAGCAGTTCTGCTCGTGGTCGGCGTGCAGGATGAAGAGCACGTCGAGGGCCTTGGCCAACCGCTCATCGGCCTGGTAGGTCGCTTCGCTCATCTTGAAGAGCATCGAGAGGAAGTTCTCGGTGTAGCCCAGGTCGTTGTCGGGGTAGACATAGGGCTTGCCCTGCGCGTGCCGGAAGGCCCAAGCGCCGAGGGTCGGCATCTTCGCGATCATCCGGACGATCTGGATGTGTCGGTTCTCCGGGTCGTCGATGGCGCGGGCGTCGGGATAGAAGGTCGAGAGGGCGCCCACCGAGGCCATGAGCATGCCCATGGGGTGCGCGTCGTACCGGAACCCCTGCATGAAGCCCTTCACGTTTTCGTGCACAAACGTGTGATAGGTGATCTCGTGGACCCAGGTTTCGTACTCCGCCTGGGTCGGCAGGGCGCCGTGGATCAGCAGGTAGGCGACCTCCAAGAAGGTCGAGTTCTCGGCCAGTTGCTCGATCGGGTAGCCGCGGTATTCGAGGATCCCCGCGTCGCCATCGATATAGGTCACCGAACTGCGGCAGGAGGCGGTGTTGACGAAGCCCGGGTCGTAGGTCGCCAACCCCTCGCCGTCGACATCCTTGATGGCGCCCAGGTCGGCGGCACGGATCGTGCCGTCGGTGATGGGGAGTTCGTACTGTTGCCCAGTGCGGTTGTCTCGCACGGTCAGGGTCTGGCTGGCGTCGGTCACGTCGGCTCCTCAAAATCGTCGTTCACGGGGGTGGTGTGAACACCTCTAACTTAGTGCGGCGCCCCGAGGCCGCTGCATGGGTCTCGGTGAGTGGTGGGTGCGGTGGGCCCGGCCGCGCCGCGTTTTGACCGGCACGACGGGTCCACGTAGCCTGAGCAATCGCGGTTTCTGCCGCCTAGAGCGACATACCCCTGTGTAGGACGCTCCGGGCAGACTCGGCGCCACGTGTGGCGATTCCGGGCAGTGTTCGTCAGAAGCCGTGGCACCACCGCCCGCGAGAGCGCCTCGCGGGTTCACGAACGAGAAGGATTCCGCGCGTGCGCACCTACTCTCCCAAGCCCAGCGAGATCACTCGCCAGTGGCATGTGATCGACGCTGAGGATGTTGTCCTCGGCAAGCTGGCGGCCCAGGTTGCCAACCTCCTGCGCGGCAAGCACAAGCCGCAGTTTGCGCCCCACATGGACGTCGGTGACTTCGTGGTCATCATCAACGCTTCCAAGGTGGCGCTGTCCGGCTCCAAGCGGACCACCAAGATGGCCTACCGCCACTCCGGCTACCCGGGCGGCCTGCGCGCCACCCCGATCGGTGAGTTGCTGGAGAAGGACCCGCGCAAGGCGATCGAGAAGGCGGTCTGGGGCATGCTCCCCAAGAACCGCCTCGGCCGCCAGATCATCAAGAAGCTCAAGGTCTACGGCGGTCCGGATCACCCGCACCAAGCGCAGCAGGCCGTCCCGTTCGAGATCACTCAGGTCTCCCAGTAACTAGTAGAGGTTGACAAGCATGAGTGAGAACACCACCGAAGTCGCCGAGGTTGAGGGCGAAGAGACCTACCAGGTCGACGAGCAGGGCGTTGCCTACAGCTCGGAGAGCGCACCGGCCGCCGACGCGCCGCTGCGTCCGGCCACCATCGCTCCCGCCGCCGCCACCGGTCGCCGCAAGGAAGCGGTCGCTCGCGTCCGCCTCGTGCCCGGCACCGGCCAGTGGAACATCAACGGGCGCACCCTGGACAACTACTTCCCGAACAAGCTCCACCCGCAAGTGGTCAACGAGCCCTTCGTCACCACCGACCTGGTCGGCCGGTTTGACGTGATCGCTCGCGTCCACGGCGGCGGAGTGACCGGCCAGGCCGGCGCGCTGCGCCTCGGCGTGGCTCGTGCCCTCAACGACATCGACACCGAGGCCAACCGGCCGTCGCTGAAGAAGGCCGGACTGCTGACCCGCGACGCTCGCGCCAGCGAGCGCAAGAAGGCTGGTCTGAAGAAGGCTCGTAAGGCTCCCCAATACTCCAAGCGCTGATCGAGCGCACCGTGCCGGGCACCTGGCGGCGTTCTCCTCGGTCGGCGGCCCATCAAGGCCGCCTTCCCTCGTCTGCCTTGCCAGGCACTCCGGCACGGCACGCTCGATTCGAGGCTTGCCGATGACCGGGAAGACGCTCTTCGGCACCGATGGGGTGCGGGGGCTGGCCAACGGTTCGCTAACCGCGGAGTTGGCGTTGGAGTTGTCCATCGCCGCGGCGCACGTGCTGGCTGA
>JBAQXA010000289.1:0-2093 GCA_049299195.1 Nocardioides sp. | reverse complement strand
TCGATCAGACGCGAAGCCGGGAGGCATGCCAGCGCATGACGCGAGCCTATGACGCCCTCTTCGAGCAGGTGCTGACCCGGATCGAGCCGGAGCGGGCCCATCACCTCGGGTTCCGCGCGGTGCGCGTGGGCAGCCCTGTATTGCGCCGAGCGCTGCGCCCGATCACGACGGCACCGGTCGCGGCATTCGGACTGCAGTTCCCCCACCCGCTCGGCCTGGCGGCGGGCTTCGACAAGAACGCCGTGGGCATCGACGCGCTCGGCGCCCTCGGCTTCGGCCACGTCGAGATCGGCACCGTGACCGGGTTGCCCCAGCCGGGCAACCCGACGCCTCGCTTGTTCCGGCTGCCCGCCGATCGGGCGATCATCAACCGGATGGGCTTCAACAATGAGGGCGCCGAAGCGGTCAGCCGGCGCCTGCGCCAGCGGGCGTCGCGGATGGCACCCGGTGGGGCACCCGGTCCCATCCTGGGGGTCAACATCGGCAAGTCCAAGGTCGTCCCGGAGGACGACGAGGCGGCCGTGATCGCAGACTACGAGCGGAGTTGCCGCTTGTTGGCGCCGTATGCCGATTACCTCGTGATCAATGTGTCCTCACCCAACACTCCCGGCCTGCGGTCGTTGCAGGCGGTCGATCGGCTGGGGCCGCTGGTGCGCAGCGTGCGCGAGACCGCCGCCGCCGCGGTGCCTGAGCGGAGGGTGCCGCTGCTGGTCAAGATCGCCCCCGATCTGGCCGACGAGGACATCGTGGAGGTCGCCCAACTGGCCCTCGACACGAGCCTCGACGGCATCATCGCGACCAACACCACGATCGGGCGCGAGGGGTTGCGCAGCGACGCATCGCTCCTGGAATCCATCGGGGCAGGCGGCCTGTCCGGCGCCCCGTTGCGGGAGCGGTCGTTGGCCGTCCTCAAGCTGCTCCACGACCACGTGGGGGAGCGGCTGACCCTGGTCTCGGTGGGTGGCATCAGCACAGCCGCCGACGCAGCCGCGCGGCTGGCTGCAGGCGCCACTCTGGTGCAGGCTTACTCCGCGTTCATCTACGGTGGCCCACTCTGGCCCCGGCGGATCGTGCGCGGACTCCTCGAAGCGGAAGGAAGCAGATGACCACCTTTGGGGCGCGACTACACCGGGCCATGCAGGAGCGGGGGCCGCTGTGCGCCGGCATCGATCCGCACTCGAGCCTGTTGGCGAGCTGGGGTCTCACCGATGACGTCGCCGGCCTGGAGCGTTTCGCGCGCACGGCGGTCGCGGGATTGGCCCCCGAAGTGGCCGTCATCAAGCCCCAGTCCGCGTTCTTTGAGCGCTTCGGCTCACGCGGCGTTGCCGTCTTGGAGCGCACCATCGCCGACGCGCGGGCCGCGGGTGCGCTGGTGCTCCTCGACGTCAAGCGCGGGGATATCGGCACCACCAGCCAGGCCTACGCGGATGCCTATCTCGACCCCGCATCGGACCTGGCCGCCGACGCCATCACCATCTCGCCCTACCTGGGCTTCGGCTCGCTCACGCCGTTCATCGAGACCGCCGAACGCTTCAACGCGGGGTTGTTCGTGCTGGCGCTCACCTCCAACAAGGAGGGTCCGGAGGTCCAACAGGCCCGAGTGACCGGCAGCCCGTGGGGCGAGGTGACGGTGGCCGGCCAGGTCTTGCGTGAACTCGCCCTGCTCAACGCCGGCGCC
Organism: Nocardioides sp.; assembly: GCA_049299195.1. Taxonomy (GTDB): domain Bacteria; phylum Actinomycetota; class Actinomycetes; order Propionibacteriales; family Nocardioidaceae; genus Nocardioides. Next base: position 415 of record JBAQXA010000289.1, on the reverse strand, counting down.
AGTCCGCTCGGGTCACTCGGGGCAGTCGTGGGGGCGACCATCGGCTCCACCGCGGAGCGCCTTGACATCAACGGTCCGCTGCTTGCGCCGGGCTATGGCGCCCAAGGCGGCACGGTCGCCGATCTTCTCCGGATCTTCGGGAGCGCGGCCGGTGCGGTGCTGCCGAGTTCATCGCGCGGGTTGCTCGATAATGGCCCCGATGCCGCGGGCCTCGCGGCGGCCGCGCGGGCGCTCAATGCCGAGCTCCGCCCGCTCCAGTCGCCGAGCTAGGTCTGACGGGCGCTGCCCGGGGCCGACCGGCTCGCTGTTTCGGCGTCTCGGGGTGCCGCGTTGCCGCGCTCGGAAGCCACTACTAGGGTGGACAAATCACCCAATCTCAGTCAGAAAGGCGTTTCCCGTGGCGCTGCCCTCGCTG
>JBAQXA010000288.1:0-3786 GCA_049299195.1 Nocardioides sp. | reverse complement strand
TCCAGGTCGGTGACTTCCTGGCCGAGCTCCCACCAGGCCCGCGTGCCCGGCAGGTTGATGACGGCTCCACCGCCACCGGCGGGGCTGCTGGCGAGGCGCCCGCGGAGCTTGTTGGCCAAGAACAACGGCCCGGCCAGGCCGAGCCGAGCGGCCTGCACGATGAACTCCTGCTCCGGTCCGGCGGCGCCATAGGGCAGCCGGCTGCCGGCGGCATTGACGAGCACGTCGATGGGGCCTAACCGGTCGGCGAAGTCCTGGATCTGGTCGGGATCGGTGAGATCGAGCTGCCGGTAGGTCAGGCCGGCCAGATCTGCTTCATAGAAGGTGGTCAGGTAGTGGGTGCCGGTGACCACGACATCGGCGCCGAACTCTCGGAATGCCTGCGCGGTGGACCACCCCGCCCCGCGGGTGCCGCCGACGACCAAGATTCGGCAACCGGAGTAGTCATACCCCAGTTCGCCCATACCTCCACCCATCCCCCTGCGTGCCCCATGCCGCTGAGTGCCCATGTCCTTGCATGTCCTGCGTGGGCCCTACGTGCCCCTGCGTCCCCCGTGCCGTGGCATACCCGCCTCCACAATGGCGCATATTCTGGCATGCCGGGGCACTTTCCGGGGCGGTGGGTACACCCGGAGTAGACCTGTCGGCGGCCGCTGCAAACCGAGCGGCAGGGTGCTCAGCGGGCCTCCGCGCGGAGCGCACGTGCCCTAGTCTCGACCCCATGACCGAGGACACGCGGGCCCGCTGGGAGCAGCAGTACGCCGCCGCGACGGTGCGATCCGTCGACTTCACCACGCTTTCGGGCGTCGAGGTGGATCCGGCCTACGGCACCGAGGAGTCCGAGTGGCCCGGGAGCTACCCATTCACCCGCGGGTTGTATCCGACCGGCTACCGCGGACGCACCTGGACGATCCGGCAGTTCGCTGGGTTCGGCAACGCCGAGCAGACCAACGAGCGCTACCGGATGATCCTCGCCCGTGGCGGCGGAGGGTTGAGTGTCGCCTTCGACATGCCGACGCTCATGGGCCGCGACTCCGATGATCCCCTCGCGCTGGGGGAGGTCGGCCACTGCGGCGTCGCGATCGACAGCGCCGCCGACATGGATGTGCTCTTCGAGGGCATCCCGTTGGGCGAGGTCACGACCTCGATGACGATCAGCGGTCCGGCCGTGCCGATCTTCTGCATGTATCTCGTGGCGGCCGAGCGGCAAGGGGTGCCGGCGGCGGTGCTCAACGGGACCCTGCAGACCGACATCTTCAAGGAGTACATCGCCCAGAAGGAGTGGTTGTTCGGCCCGGAACCCCATCTGCGGCTGATTGGCGACCTGATGGAGTTCTGCGCGGCCGAGATCCCGGCCTACAAGCCACTCTCCGTCTCCGGCTATCACATCCGCGAAGCCGGCTCGACGGCCGCGCAGGAGCTGGCCTTCACCCTGGCCGACGGCTTTGGCTACGTCGAGCTCGGGCTCGCGCGCGGGCTCGACGTCGACGTCTTCGCACCCGGTCTGTCGTTCTTTTTCGACGCCCACGTCGACTTCTTTGAGGAGATCGCGAAGTTCCGAGCCGCCCGGCGCATTTGGGCCCGTTGGCTGAAGGAGGCTTATGGCGCCCGCACGGCCAAGGCCCAGTGGTTGCGCTTCCACACCCAGACCGCTGGGGTCTCGCTGACCGCGCAACAGCCCTACAACAACGTCGTGCGCACCGGGATCGAAGCGTTGGCCGCGGTGCTCGGCGGCACCAACTCGCTGCACACCAACGCGCTCGACGAGACGCTCGCGCTCCCGTCGGAGGAGGCTGCCGAGATCGCGTTGCGCACCCAGCAGGTGATCATGGAGGAGACCGGCGTGGTCAACGTCGCCGACCCGCTCGGTGGCTCGTGGTACGTCGAGGCGCTCACCGACCGGATCGAAGCCGAAGCCAACGCGATCTTCGACCAGATCCTCCGGCTGGGCGACCCCGCCACGACCCTGACCCATGCCGACCTGGCCGCCGTGCGAGCCGCGACTGAGGCGGGTGCGCAGCCCGTCACCCGCGGCCTGCTGCGGGGGATCGAGGAGGGCTGGTTCACCGCGGAGATCGCGGACGCGGCCTTCGCCTATCAGAAGGCGCTCGAAGACGGCGAGAAGCGCATTGTCGGCGTCAACTGCCACACCGAGTCCTTGACCCATGAACTGGAGATCCTGCGGGTCTCCCACGAAGTTGAGACCGATCAGGTCCGGGTGTTAGCCGCGCGCAAGGCGGGCCGCGACGAGACCGCCGTTGCCGAGGCGCTGGCCGACCTGATCACGGCCTCGCGTGGGTCGGCGAACCTGGTGCCGGTGATGCTTGAGGCCTGCCGCCGGGAGGCGACCCTGGGCGAGATCTGCGACGCCCTGCGCGGGGAGTGGGGGACCTACCAGGAGACCGCTCGGTTCTAATCGCCGGCGGGTCGGCCGCGGTGGGTCGCCGCGCAGGAGGGTCGGGCCCCGCCCGCGTCCCGAAATTCGGGGCGGACGGGTGCTTCTGCAAAGCTGGTCGCATGGCGACTGCAGCCCGGTCCAAGCTCAGCAAACACCTCGGCCGATTGCGGGATACGCCCCGAATCGTCGTCAGCGGCAACCACGTCACGCCGCGGCATACCGTCGGCTTGATCGACGAAGCGCTGAGCAGTTATCGCCTCTGGGTGCTTAACGCCCAGCCGGGGCTGCCCGACCGCGACGGAGTGGTCCTTGAGACCGCGTTCGTCGGCCCGGGGATGCGCCGCAGCCCCCGCCTGACCTACACCCCGAGCCGCCTCTCGCTGGTGCCCGCATTGTTTTCCGGGCTACAGCCGCCCGACATGGTCGTGGTCCACACGAGCCGGCCGCGAGACGGCAAGTTCTCCTTGGGCACCGAGGTCAACATCCTGCCGGCCGCGCTGGAGGCGGTCCGGAGGCGTGGCGGGGTGGTGGTCGCGCAGGTCAACAAGTTCATGCCGTGGACCTTTGGCGATGCCCTGATCGATGAGTCGATGGTCGACGTCGTCGTGGAGGCCGACGAGGAGCTGACCACGGCGCCGGTGACGGCGATCGACGACGAGTCCGCGCTGATCGGGGCCAAGGTTGCCGCGCGGGTTCCCGATGGCGCCACGCTCCAGGCGGGGATCGGTGCGGTGCCGGATGCAGCACTGCGCGGCTTGACGAGCCGGCGCGGTCTGCGGGTGTGGACCGAGATGTTCAGCGACTCGGTGCTGGAGTTGGAGCGAGCCGGGGCGATGGACCGCAACGTCAAGCTGCATACGTCGTTCCTCTTCGGGTCGCCCGAGCTGATGGAGTGGGTCGACGGCAACGATCGGGTCAAGATGATCCGCACCGAGACCGCCAACAACCCGACCAAGATTGCGCGCAACCCGGCGATGATCTCGGTCAACACGGCGCTGCAGGTCGACCTCTTTGGGCAGGCAAATGCGTCTCGGATCGGCGGGCGGATCCACTCGGGCTTTGGCGGCCAAACCGACTTCATCGTCGGGGCCCTGCACAGCCAGGGCGGCCAAGCGCTCCTGGCGCTGCGCTCGTGGCACCCGAAGGCCGACTGCTCGACGATCGTCCCGCTTGTCGACGAGCCGGTGACTAGCTTCCAGCCAACCGCCGTGGTGACCGAGCAGGGCGTGGCCGAGGTCTTCGGCTATGACCAGCGCGCGCAGGTGCGGCACCTGATCCGCGACGCCGCGCACCCGCGCGTGCGTGAGGAGTTGTGGGAGGAAGCCGCGGTGCTCGGCCTGGCCTGAGCGGGCGGCAAGGCGGTCGGTTGGGGCCAACCTCACTAAGAT
>JBAQXA010000287.1:0-2544 GCA_049299195.1 Nocardioides sp. | reverse complement strand
GCGCCACGTACGGCTCGTCGAGGCTCGGCCGCGTGAACGACACACCGGAGCTGGGAGAGGCCGAGCGAACTGTGGCAGCGCTGATGGAGTCCATCTGGGTCCGCAGCCCGATGACGTCGAGCGAGCTGACGACGACCTCGGTGCCGCGATACTCGGTGAGCACCTTCTCGAAGGCATCGGCGCCCTCCGCAGCCTTGATACCTTCATCGACGTTGTGGCGGAACACGATCTCGCCGCGCGTGATGGGCCGCGCTGCGTCCGTGCGTTTTGCCGGCAACGTGTCGTGTTGATCGAGGTTGAGCGGGCCGTCGAGACGCTTCATGGTGAAGCCCTCGACCCGCACGAGGGTGCGTCCGTGCGAGTCGACGAACGACACATCGATCGTGGCGAACCCGGCTTGCTCGCTGCTGCTCGGGGAGACGGAGGCGATGACGGTCGTGCGCAGCAACTGGTCCGGGGCGCCGTCGGGTCGGAACACGGTCACCGACTGCGCGTTGACCGGAACCCACAGGGTGTCGCCGGTATAGTCGGGAACCTGCTCGATCGCGAAGCACAGGCCGATGTCGATGATCGCGGGGTGCAGTACGAAGCCCGCGAGATCGTCGCGGAACTGCTCGGGCACGACGAGCTCCGCGATCGCATCGCGGGCACCTTGGTGAACCCGCTGGGTGACGTTCCATCTTGGACCCAGCTGCAGGTGGTCGTGTTGCCGGGTGCGCAGTGGCCCGCGCTGCGGGAGTGCCGCAATGGCCGCGGCCGGATCGAGCCGGTCGGGCTCAGTGGGAATGCGGAGCGCGATCTGCGCCTGCGCGGTGCGTACCCACGGCTGCAGTGCGTCGGCCCCGTCGACGTTGAGGGCCGAGCCCTCGGTGACGTGCGCCGATCGCACCTCTAGTGCGTATCCAGCCGCAGTGGGAGCGAGGGTGACGCGAACATCGACTGCGGCACCGTCGCCCACGGTCAGCGGTGCCAGCAATACCAGATCGCTGACTTCGAAGGCGCGACTCGCGCCGGCCTCGCGCAGCGCCTGCCGGATGAGCTCGAGGTACGCCGCACCGGGCAGCAACGAATCGCCCGCCGCAGTCCGGTGTTCGTCGAGGAACCACGCATCGGCGGGCCAGCGTGCGAACATCTGGACGACTCCCTGCTCGTCGGTGCGGCGACGGTCGAAGAACGGGCCGGTGCAGGGCTCGGCGGGCTCGCCGCCGGGCTCGAACAGCCGGCGGACTGCGGCGGCCGCCATGCCGGTGTCGGACCACGCACCCCATCCGAGAGACCGCACACGGCTCGGGTGAGCCTCCGCGAACGAGTTCAGGAATGAGTTGGCGGCGACGTAGTCGATCTGCCCGGGAGGCCCCGTGATCGCACTCGTCGAGGACAGGACGACGAACAGGTCGAGCGGGTCGTCCGCGGTCACGTCGTGGAGCACGAGGGTGCCGTAGACCTTGGCGGCGAACACGCGCTCGATGCCGAGTTGTTCCTTCTCCAGTAGCGGGCGATCATCGTTGACGCCCGCGGCATGAACCACGCCGTGCAGGCCGCCGAAGGCCGCTCGAACTCCGGTGACGACCTCACGCATGCGTTCGATGTTGGTGACGTCTCCGGCCAGCACCATCACGTCCGCGCCGGCGGCACGCAGCGATTCGACGCCGCGGATCCGCGACACGAGCGAGTGGTCTGGATCCAGAGCGCGAACCAGCCGCGGCCAGTCCTCCTCCGGCGGCAGCACCTCACGCGACAGCAGCACCAAGCGTGCCCGTGTCAGCTGGTACAACCGATGGGCGAGCGTTAGCCCGATCCCGCCGAGGCCGCCGGTGATGAGGACGGTGCCGTTCGCCCGCAGAGGGAAGGCGGTCTTGCCGGCTGGGGCCGCGCGCCGGTAGTGGCGCACGAATCGAGTCGTCCCGCGCCAGGCGAACACACCGTTGGCGGGAGGAGCGAGCGCCTCGGCCACCAGCGCCTCGACCAGTGCGGTGTGGTCCGGGCGGGTGCCGCGGTGGCGTCGACCGGAGCGCCGGGCGCCCAGGGGAACGTCGATCGCTGCCGCGGTCACGTCGGAGAGCTCGTGCGGCAGGACCAGCACGGGCCCGAGCACGGTGGATTGTTCGGGCCAGGTGACGATGTCGTCGGCGGACACTCGTTGCGAGTTGGCCGTCGCGACGAGCACGTGGAGCGGCCGGCTCAGGCCCTCCGCCGCCCATGCCTGCATGAAGAAGACGAGGTTGTAGAACCCCAGCTCCTGGTTCCGGTGAAAGAAGCTGAGCCCGGGACGGAACTCCTCCCTGTCGGCGAGGAGGGCCACGTTGATGACCCGATCGGGCACCATGCCGTGGCGTACGAGGTCGGCCACCAGTTCTTCGTAGCCCGACCGGCCGTGCTCGGCGGCGAGGACGTACTCGGTGGCACTCACCATTCGGTACGAGTCGCCCATGCGCACCTGGGCCACTTGGTGACCGAGGGTGCGGAGCCGCTCGGTCATCTGGTCCGCGATGCCGATCTGGTCGGCGAACACGAGGTAGGTGCACGATGTGAGCGGTTCGTCGT
>JBAQXA010000286.1:0-5154 GCA_049299195.1 Nocardioides sp. | reverse complement strand
GACAGCAAATGCCAAGCGGGGCAGAGCGGCATTGCGCCGTTCTGCCCCGCTTGGGTTACGCGTTGGTCGGAGCGGTCAGCCGTTCCACACCGTGTTGTTGAGCGGGCAGCCGAGGTTGTTGGCGGCGTCCAGGACTCCGGCCAGGTCCAACATCGTCTGCCGATCACCCGTCGCGATGGCGGCGCTGACCGTCGGCACGATCGCCAGCGGGTTGGTGTAGCGCCGGTAGGGGTAGCCGACTCCTTCGTGGGCGGCGTTCAGGAACGCAGCAGCGGCCGCACGGAGCAGAATGCGCTCGGCGCCGAGCGCGTCGCCACCGCCCCTGTAGTTGAGGGCGTCGAGGAAGGTGTCCCCGCGCAGGGGCTGGCTGACGCTGAAGGCGCCGCCGCCGTGGATGGGCCGATTCGGGCTGATCAGGACGCCAGCGTCCTCGACCCAGTTGTAGGTGTGGTTCTTCCAGTAGCCAGGCGTGCAACCTTCGTTGCCGATGTTGGTTGCCTGGGCGGTAGGGCTGGCGATACTCAAAGACATGGCAATGAGCAGGCCAGCGAAGGGAGCGATGAGTTTGCGCACGATTTCCTCCAAGAGATCGATGCAGGGGTAAGTCCAAGGTAGGGGCAGGTCTAGACAGCCCGCGATAGCCCGAACGGGTGATCTCTCTAGGGGCCCTTCGGCCCACGCAGTAGGTCGCCCGGACCCCCCAGCGCTGACCCTTTAGCCCTGGCGCACCTGGGCCTTGATCCGCGCGAGCATGCCCGACATCCCACGCAGCCGCAGCGGGCTCACCTGTTCGGTGAGGGAGAGGCGCAGTGGCAAGTCGTCGGGCACAGCCAGCACCTCGGAGGCAGTGAGTCCGGAGAGACCCTCGTGCAGGATGCCGGCAAAGCCGCGTGTCGTCGGCGCTTCGGGAGGTGCGGAGAAGTGGATCTGCACCAGCGAGTCGTCGTCAACCTCCACCGCGAGGAAGATCGGTGACTGGCACTCGGGCACGGGTTGCAGCAACTCCGGGTGATCGGCATACCGCTGGGGCAGCGCCGGCAGCCCGGAGCTGAACTCCAACAGCAACTGCAGACGCTCTCCAGGCGGCATCGAGGCGAAATCCTCGATGATCTCGGCGAGTGCTGCGGGCAACGCGCTCATCAGGCCGGCGGGGTGCCGGGCTCGGCGCCCTTGACGATCGGGACGCGCACCGCGTTGCCCCACTCGGTCCACGACCCGTCGTAGTTGCGGACCTTCTCAAAGCCCAAGAGGAAGGAGAGCACGAACCAGGTGTGCGCGGAGCGTTCGCCGATCCGGCAGTAGGCGATCAGGTCGTCTTGGGGGCTGAGCCCCTTCTCGTCTTGATAGATCGCAGCGAGGTCGGACCGGCTCTTAAATGTGCCGTCCTCGTTGGCCGCTCGAGCCCACGGCACTGACTGCGCACCGGGGATGTGTCCGCCCCGCAGCGCGCCCTCTTCGGGATAGTCCGGCATGTGCGTGCGCTCGCCGGTGTACTCCTGGGGGCTCCGGACGTCGATCATGGCGCCACCGAGGTGGGCAAGGACCTCGTCCTTGTAGGCGCGGATCGCGGAGTCATCGCGGTCCACGACCGGGTACGCCGGGGCATCGGGGGTCTCGGGTCGATCCGTCGTCATCGGTCGACCCTCGGCCTGCCACAGTGCGCGGCCGCCGTCGAGGAGGCGAACATCTTGGTGCCCAAAGAGGCGGAAGACCCACAGGGCGTAGGCGGCCCACCAGTTGGACTTGTCGCCGTAGAAGACCACCGTGTCGTCGCGACCGATCCCCTTCGCGGCCATGAGCGCGGCGAAGCCCGCTCCGTCGAGGTAGTCGCGGGTGACCGAGTCGTTGAGTTCGGTGTGCCAATCGAGTTTCACCGCACCGGGGATGTGCCCGGTCTCATAGAGCAGCACATCTTCGTCGGACTCGACGATCACCAGGCCGGGCGTGCCTGCGTGGTCGGCCAGCCACTGGGTGCTGACCAGGCGCGAGCCGTCGGCGTAGTCGGCGAATTTGGCGGCTGAGTCCTGAGGAACAGACATGAAAATACCTCCGGGGGTATCATGCGACTCGGTCGTCGGGTCGGCGACGCGGTGGGATGGCCCATCGTAGGGACCTGCCCGCAGAGAGGAAGCCGATGTCCACCCTTGAACTCACCGAGGACGCCTTCGAGTCGTTGATCACCGACAACAAGATCGTCCTGATCGACTTCTGGGCCGCGTGGTGTGGCCCGTGCCGGTCCTTTGCCCCGATCTATGAGGCCGCCTCGGAGGAGCACTCCGATGTGGTCTTCGCCAAGGTGGACACCGAAGCGGAGCGCCGCCTGGCCGGGATGTTCGGGATCTCCTCGATCCCGACGTTGGTGGCCTTCCGCGAGCAGATCGTGGTCTTCTCCCAGGCAGGCGCCCTTCCCGCTCCCGCCCTGGAGCAGGTCATCGCGAGCGTCAAGGGCCTGGACATGGACGACGTACGCCGCCAGATCGCCGAGCAGCAGGAGCAGGCGGCGCGCGGAACCATCGACATCGAGTCCTTCGCCGCCGAGCACGCCCAAGGAGCCGCCGTGGTCGACGTGCGCGAGCGCGGGGAGTGGCTCGGCGGCCATCTGAGCGGGTCGAAGCTCATCCCGATGTCGCAGTTGGGCGCCCGAGTGCAGGACTTCCCCACCGACCAGCCTGTCTACCTGGTCTGCACCTCGGGCAGTCGCAGCGGGCAGGCGGCGGAGTTCCTGCGTAGTCGCGGGGTGGACGCGATCAACGTGGCCGGCGGCATCGCGGCCTGGGAGCAGCGCGGCTGGGCGCTGGAGCGGGGAGCCTGAGCCAAGACCCAACGGGACCGCGCGCGGCAGAAATTTTCCACTGTCGCCAGAGCGGGACCAACGGCCTCTTGGGCCGGATTGGCCTGATCCGGTACAAAGGTGCCCGGCGGCGGCATCCGCCCTACATGAGAACACTCGCAATTTTTCCTGGAGGAACATCGTGAACCGGATGCGTGCGACCGCATTTTCCCTGCTCTCTCTTGCGCTGGCCGTGGCGCTCAGCGCCTGTGGCGGCGACGAGGGGGACGAGACCAAGGACGCGACCGAGTCCTCCGCGTCTCCCACGCCGAGCGAGTCCATGTCGATGGAGCCCTCCGATGAGGCCAGCCACGACGAGAACGCTGCCGATCAGATGATCGAGATCACCATTGCCGGTGGCACCGTCACCCCGGAGCCGGGCACGACCAAGGTCACGCTGGGTGACACCGTGATGATCATGGTCACCTCCGACGTCGACGACGAGGTGCATGTGCACGGCTACGACAAGGAGTTCGAGTTGAAGGCCGGAGAAATGACCTCGGTCACCTTCACTGCCGACATCCCCGGCACCTTCGAGGTCGAGACCCACGAGTCCGGGGCCGTGCTCACTGAGCTCGAGGTCAGCTGACGATGAACGATGCCGTCGTCCTCGCCCACGGGCTAGGCGGTCGCTCGGACCTGCCGGTGCCGTTGTGGACCGCCGTTTATGGAGCGGTGGCCGCGCTGCTCTTCTCCTTTGCGGCACTGTCCCTGTTTTGGCATGCAGCCAAGTTCGAGGACGACGGCGGCAAGCCGCTACCGGCGGGGATCCAGTCGCTCCTCAACTCCAAGGCATTGGCCCTCGCGGGTCGGGCGCTGGGGTTGGTGATGTTCCTGGTGATCATGTCTACGGCGTGGCTCGGCAGCCCCGACGTGCGCGCCAATCCCACCCCAGCCTGGTTCTACGTCTGGCTGTGGTGCGGGCTGGTTCCGCTCTCGCTGCTGTTCGGCCCGGTGATCGCGGCGATGAACCCGCTGCGGACCATCGCTGGGCTCATCGGACGCGGTGAAGGGGAGCCGATCCCAGCATCGTGGGGGATGTATCCCGCTGCCCTGAGCATCCTGTCCTTCGTCTGGCTCGAGCTGGTGATGCTGGACCCGGCCGCACCGCGGACCGTGGCGGCATACCTCACGATCTACTCCGTCATCCACATCGCGCTCGGCGCTCGCTACGGCCAGAAGTGGTTTGCGCAGGGTGAGGGCTTTGAGGTCTACTCCACGCTCATCGGTCGGCTTTCGCCGCTGGGGCGCAGCGAAGATGGCACCTGGGTGCTGCGCAATCCCCTCCGCGGCCTGGCGACCACCCCTACGGTCAACGGTCTGGTGGCCGTGGTCTGCGTGCTGCTCGGCTCGACCGCCTTCGACGGGATCACGCGGACGCCGTTTTGGAAGTCGTGGGCTCGGGACTTTGAAGGCGGCGCCTACCTCGCCTCCGGCACGGCGGGCCTCCTGGGGGCGATTCTCGTCGTCTACGCCATCTACATGATCGCCATGCGGATGACTAAGCCGTGGGTGCCTGATCGCCCGGCCCTGGCCGAGGACTTCGTCCATTCGCTGGTGCCGATCGCGGTCGGCTACACGGTGGCCCACTACTTCTCGTTCGTTGTCTTCGACGGCCAGTTGGGCTTGATTCGGGGCAGCGACCCTTATGCCAAGGGCTGGGATTTGCTCGGCACTGCGGACAACTCGATCAACTACACCATCGTGAGCACGGCGGTCATCGCCATCGTGCAGGTTGCCGCGATCGCGCTGGGGCACATCACCGGCGTCTTTGTGGCCCACGACCGTGCCGTCGCGCTGTTCCCGAAGCGGTTCCATCAGCTCGCCCAGTACCCGCTGCTGGCCGCGATGGTGAGCTTCACCATGGCCGGCATTGCCCTGGTGGTCGGGAGCAAGGACGCCTTCTGGTTGCTCGTAACGGTTGCGGTGTTCATTCCGACTGCGGCACTCTTCGTCTGGATCCTGGCTCCGGTCGAGGACCCCCTGGAGGAGACCGTCGGCTAACCCCGCGTCGGGATCCTCGGTCGATCCCGATGCAGCGGTGAGGTTGGTGACGTGCGGACATTCCTGGGGATGGAGGCGCCCGTACGCCGTCGGCGACGCCGTCGCAAGGCCTACGACCCGAGCAACGGGAGCCTGCGCCGGATCAAGTTCGCGCTGTCCGAACTCATCATCGTCATCGTCTGTGGCTCCGCGGGCTATTTGTTCTTCGGCTTCACGCCGCTAGAGGCGATCTATCAAACGGTGACGACGGTCGCGACCGTCGGCTTCCGAGAGGTCAATCCGCTGACCGCGGGTGGCCAGATCTACACGATGGTGTTGAT
>JBAQXA010000285.1:0-4545 GCA_049299195.1 Nocardioides sp. | reverse complement strand
GCCAGGTGCGCGAGCTCTATCCATCGACGGCGGTGCTGCTGCTCAGCCAGTACCTCGAACCGCTCTACGCGCGACGGCTGCTGGCCGATCAACCGGCCGGCATGGGCTACCTGCTCAAGGAACGCGTCCACGATGTCACCGTCCTCAAGGACGCCCTCGACCGTGTCACCGCCGGATCCTGCGTGATCGACCAGGCCATCATCGACCGCATCATGAAGCGGCGTACCGCCGGCTCACCCCTGTCCGCCCTGACCCCACGCGAGGCCGAGATCCTGGAGTTGATGGCCCAGGCCAGGTCGAACGCCGCCATCGCAGCGGAGCTCTTCATCAGCGCCAAGACGGTCGAGATGATGGTCGCCTCGGTGTTTCGCAAGCTCGGTCTCGAGCAATCCCCCGACGTGAACCGTCGGGTCCTGGCCGTCATCGAGGTGCTCACCAGGCTGGAGTGACCCGGCCGTCGGAAGACATGGCTAGGCGCGATGGGCGCGGCTAGCTGTAGTTGAGGGCGATCATCATGCCGGCTTCCGCGTGGTAGATGTTGTGGCAGTGCGCCATCCAGTCGCCGGGGTTGTCGGCGTCGAAGTCGATGGCGAAGCCGCTCATCGGGGGCATCAGCACGGTGTCCTTCCGCAGCCCGGTCGGCAGCGCGAACGTGTGGCCGTGGATGTGCATGGGGTGGGTCATCATCGTCATGTTCATCATGTGGATGCGGGCCCGTGACCCCGAGGTGAGGATGAGCGGGTCGTTCTGTCCGAACGGCTTGCCGTTGATGCCCCACCGATAGGGGCTCATCTGGCCGGATAGGTGCAGCATCTGTTCGCTATCGGGCTGCCTGTCGGCCAGGCGAGCGCTCTCGGCCGGCAGCAGGTCGGCGGCCATGAGCACCTGACCGGTTAACTCCGCCGGTGAGAAGTCGGCGTCGGGCACTCGTCCGCCGCCGGTGCGGATCAGCCCGCGGGCGGGCCCGTCCTTGCCGAACGGCGCCGCGACGAAGGGGAAGGCACCGTCGCCCAGCGTCACCTCCACGTCGTACCGCTCGCCCATCCCGATGTAGAGCGCGCTCGCCTCCTGAGGCTGCACCGGCCAGCCGTCGCTGTGCGTGATCGTGAACCGGTGACCGCCCAGGGCGACGGAGAAGATGGTGTCGGATGCCGCATTGATGATGCGGATGCGGACCTTGTGTCCCGGTTTGGCGCGCAAGACGTCGGGGTCTCCATGGAGGCGACCGTTGATCAGGAAGTGGGGGTATTTCACGTCGCCGGCGTCGCCGAAGGGGGGCGTGCCCATCGACATGCCGCCCATGCCCATTCCGTCACCGGACATGGCGCCGGGCGAGCCGGAGTCGCCCATCCCGCCCATGTGCCCGTGGTCCATGCCGGCGCCCTCGCCGCCGAGCAGAGCCTTTAACACCTCGTCGGGAGTCGTGCCGGTGCCGTCGATCCAGTCGTCAAGCACAACGACCCACTCGTGGTCATAGGCGCCGGGCTCGTCGGGGTCGTCGATGATCAGCGGGGCATAGAGCCCGCGGTCGAGTTGTACGCCGACGTGGGGGTGGAAGAAGTACGTCCCGGGATCGGGGGCTGTGAACTCGTAGACATACTTTTGCCCCGGCTTGACCGGATCCTGCGTCATGCCGGGGACACCGTCGGCCGCGTTGCGTAGCCGGATGCCGTGCCAGTGGATCGTGGTGTCGTCGGGCAGTTGGTTGTCGAGGGTGATGCGGAGCAGGTCGCCCGCCTTCGCGCGCAGCAGCGGACCGGGCGCGACGTCGTCGTAGGCCCACGTATCAACCGTCACCCCGCCGAGGTCGAGCGTGGTCGGCTTGGCGACCAGCGTCTGGGCGTAGGTCTGCTGCCCGGGCGTCGGCGTCAGCGACGGGGCTGTACCGAAACTCTTGGTGACAGCCGGGGTGCGGTCGCTTGAGCAGCCGACGAGCGCGGCGCCTGCTCCCGCGAGTCCGCCCAGCAGGAGCGTGCGGCGGGTTGCGCTGGTGGTGACGGACGCCTGGTGGTTCACCGGCGGGTCCCTTCGCGGTCGGGGGTGCGGGTGCGGGAGGTGGGCCTACCGCCACTCTACCCACCGACACCTAGGGAACAAGGCCGGGTGCTCAGCAAACCCTGATGGCTTTCGTCACCACTCTGTAAGGCTCTGGGGTGGCCGCAGGTCGGCCGATCGATCACGATGGAGGCATGAACATGACCACAGGTCGAGTCCGCCGTCCGCTGCTTGCTCTCGTCACCGCCGCCGTGACCGTGCTGAGCCTGGCGGCATGTGGGGGGACCGAGGAGTCCGCCACCGACGCCGCCGATCAGTCGGCGGCCTCGCCGACCCCGCCCTCCTCCGCTGCCCCGAGCGACCCGGCGAGCGACTCAGCAAGCGACTCGGCGAGTGACCCGGCTGAGGCCGCGCCCAGCGCGGGGGAGTACGTCGAGTGGTCCGACTACGAGGCCGACCCCGCGGCATACGCCGACGGCAAGGTGGTGCTGTTCTTCCACGCACCTTGGTGCCCGAGTTGCCGCGCGAGTGAGGAGTCGATCAACGCCGACGGTGTCCCTGCCGGGCTCACGATCGTCAAGGTCGACTATGACTCGATGACCGAGTTGAAGCAGAAGTACGGCATCACGGTGCAGCACTCCTTCGTGCAGGTCGACGCTGAGGGTGGCGAGCTCAAGAAGTGGACCGGCACCATCTCCGGGGCCGACATCCTCGCCGAGACCGTCTGACGCTGGCGTGCTCGCCCTCCTTGGGGCGCTCCTAGCCGGGGTGCTCACGACCCTCGCGCCCTGCGTGCTGCCGCTCCTGCCGGTCATCGTGGGCGGATCGCTCATGGCCGACCCGGAGGCCCGCGGTGCTGCGACCCGGCGCGCGCTCCTCGTCACCGCCTCGCTCGGGGCGTCGGTGATCGCATTCACCCTGCTCCTGCGGGCATCGACGCGCCTGATAGGCATCGACCCACAGGTCTGGAACGTCGTGGCCGGTGGGCTGCTGATCCTGCTCGGGGTGATCGCCCTGTTTCCGTCCGCGTGGGATGCCGTCAGCATGCGCCTGGGCCTCCAACGCGGCACCGCCGCTGGGCTTGCCGCGGCCAACCGCCGCGATGGTCGCCTCGGGGCGATCCTGACCGGTGCCGCCCTCGGGCCGGTGTTCTCCTCCTGCAGCCCGATGTACGGCTACGTCATCGTCACGGTGATCCCGGCCGCACCGGCCTACGGGCTGCTGTTGCTCGCGGCGTACGTCGTGGGGCTCTGCGCCATGCTGCTGCTCATCGCCCTCGTCGGCCAGCGACTGATCCGGCGGCTGGGCTGGCTGGCGGACCCGCACGGCTGGTTCCGCCGCGTGCTCGGGCTGATCTTCGTCGTCGTCGGGGTGTTGGTTCTCTTCGGCCTCGACCGCGAGCTTCAGGCCTGGATCATCGTGCGCTCCCCGATCCGTCCCTGGGAGCTCGACCAGGGCTTCATCCCGTCCTGACCCACCCCCACGAAGGAAGAGAGCCTCATGACAGCGAGTTCGGCCGAGATTGCCGTGATCGGCGGCAGCGGCTTCTACTCCTTCCTGCGCGACCCGGAGTGGGTCGAGGTGACCACGCCGTATGGCGCGCCGTCGGCCGCCGTCGCCATCGGTGAGGTGGCCGGTCGCCGGGTCGCCTTCCTCCCGCGCCACGGTCGGCACCACGAGTTCCCGCCGCACGCGATCAACTACCGCGCCAACCTGTGGGCGCTGCGCTCCCTCGGCGTCGGTCAGATCCTCGCGCCGTGCGCGGTCGGAGGGCTGACCGAAGAGACCGCGCCGGGGGACATCGTCATTCCGGACCAGCTGATCGACCGCACGTGGGGTCGGCCGAACAGCTTCGTCGAGCAGGGCGCTTGCCACATCCCGTTTGCCGACCCCTATTGCGAGCGGCTGCGCGGCGCCCTCGCAGACGCCGACCCCGGGCTCCGCACGGACGGCACGATGGTAGTGATCGACGGGCCGCGCTTCTCCACCCGCGCGGAGTCCCGGCTGTATGCCGCGCAGGGAGCGAGCCTGATCAACATGACCGGCTGCCCCGAAGCCGCCCTGGCCCGGGAGATGCGGCAGTGCTACGCCTCCATCGCCCTGGTGACCGATCGCGATGCCGGCGTCGAGGCCGGCGAGGGCGTCGGCCAGGCCGAAGTGATGGCCCTCTTTGCCGCCAACCTCGACCGGCTCCGGGGGCTGCTGGAGCGGGTGATCGGTGCGCTGCCGGACCCCGGCGGCTGCTCTTGCTCGACCTGGGCCGACGAGATCGACCTGCCCTACGCGATACCGGGCCACCCATGAGAGTGCTCGTCACCGGGGCCGCCGGCTTCATCGGCGGCGCCGTCTGCGACGCCCTCCGCGCGGCCGGGCACGAGGTGGTCGGCATCGACCTGATGTTGCCCCTCGCGCACGGCACAGCCGAGCCGCCGCCCGGGATCGAGGTGCTCGACGTCCGCGACGCGGACTCCTGGCGCGAACTCCTCCGCGGCATCGATGTCGTCGACCACCAAGCCGCCGTCGTCGGCGCGGGCGTGCGAATCGCAGACC
>JBAQXA010000284.1:0-8523 GCA_049299195.1 Nocardioides sp. | reverse complement strand
GGCTTGACCCCTAGGGTCAAGCCTCATTGCTTTTCCAGGCACCCTCTTGTCTTTGGTCGCGCCTCGGCGCCCGCCAGGCGGCGCGCCTAGCCGCCCGCCAGCAGGTCGCCGATCCGGCGCAGCGTGTCGAGGTCGTGGACGTCACCAGCGAGGGCCGGGATGACCACGCTCGCCACACCCGGGTGTCCGGCCGCGAACCGGCGTTGCAACTCGGCTTCCCGTTCGGCGGCGCGCACCTGGTCGGCATACAGCCTGAGGAGGCCGGCCGCGGCGGATTCGGGACGGTCCCGGGTCAGCCGTGAGGCGGCCGCCTCGGCCTCGGCCAGATCCAGGCCGCCGGCCGGGGCGACGCTGGCTCGGTTGACCACGACACCCGCAAGCGGCATCTCTTCGGCAGTGAGGCGGTCACAGAAGTACGCCGCTTCGCGCAGCGCGTCGGGCTCGGGTGCCGCCACCACGACGAACGCGGTCCCCGGGGACTGCAGCAGCGCAAACGTGCGCTCGGAGCGCTGGCGGAAACCACCGAAGAGCGTGTCGAAGGCCGCCACAAACGTTTGTAGATCCTTGAGCATCTGGGCGCCGATGATCTTGGTGAGCGCGGCGGTGATCAGGCCGAGCCCGGCCGTCATCAGCCGCAGCGGCCCTCGCGCCGGCGCTAGGAGGAGCTTGATGAAGCGCCCGTCGAGGAAGCTCGCGAGCCGCTCGGGCGCATCTAAGAAGTCGAGCGCCGAGCGTGACGGCGGTGTGTCGACGACGATGAGGTCGTAGGCGCCCGTGCGTTGCGCTTCAGCGGAGAGCTGGCCCAGCTTCTCCATCGCCATGTACTCCTGGGTGCCGGCAAACGAGCTCGACAGCGCGATATAGAAGGGGTTGCTCAAGATCTGGGCGGCCAGCTCCGGGCTCGCCTGGCTCTCGACCACCTCGTCGAAGGTGCGCTTCATATCGAGCATGGCCGCCCACATCTGCGCGGGCTGCCCACTCGGCGTACCCCCCAGCCCCTGGACCGGGCGCGGGGTGTTGTCCAACTGCTCGATGCCCAGCGATTGCGCGAGCCGTCGGGCCGGATCGATCGTCAGCACGACGACGCGACGTCCCCGCTCGGCGGCGCGCAGGGCCAGGGCCGCCGCAGTCGTGGTCTTGCCGACTCCGCCGGAGCCGCAGCAGACGATGATGTCGGTGCCCGCGTTGTCGAGCAGCGCGTCAATGTCGAGGCGTGGGGTCGAGGCCTCGCCGGGAGTTGGGCTCACCGCCGACTCCTCCCGGGTGGGACGGGTGCGCTCGGGGACAGCAGCTGTGCGGTGAGCTGCAGGGCGAGATCACGGAGCGCCCCCTCGTCGATGCCACCTGAGAGCCGGGGCAAGGCGACGGTCGGGAGCCCTTCGGCGGTGAGCCGCGCGGACTCTTCGTCCTCCAAGAGGCGGCGCTCGGCGTGCTCGCGCCCCAGGCCGGCCAGAGCGTCGATGAGCTCGGGGGTGGGTATGACGTGGGCGTGGGTGAGGTCGGCAGCCAGTTCCCCGCGGTCCAACGCGCCACTCCACGCGGCAGACCGGGTCGCATCGGTCAGCACCGGCGTCCGCACCTGATTGACGATGACGGCCCCAAGCCGGAGCCCGGCGGCCGCTAGCTCGGCCGTGGCGTCGATGGTCTCCTGGACCGGCATCTCCTCCAGCAGGGTGACGAAGTGCACCGCGGTCTGCACCGAGGTGAGCAAGCGCGTGACCGAGTCGGCCTGACTCTTGATGGGGCCCACCTTCGCGAGGCCCGCCAACTCGTTGTTGACGCCAAGGAATTGGGTGATCCGACCGGTCGGGGGAGCGTCCAACACCACCGCGTCATAACTGCGGCCGCCCCCACGGCGGTCGCGCTTGGCGGCCTCATAGACCTTGCCGGTGAGCAACACATCTCGTACGCCGGGGGCAATGGTCGTCGCGAAGTCGATCACGCCGAACCGGTCAAGGGCGCGGCCGGCGGGACCCAGGTGGTAGTAGAGCTGGAGGTACTCCAAGAAGGCAGCCTCGGCGTCGATATGCAGTCCGTAGAGCTGGCCGCTCGTCGCTGAGGTGGTGATCCGCCTCTCGGCATACGGCAGCGGGTCGAGGTCGAAGAGCCGCGCGATGCCTTGTCGGCCCTCGACTTCGCACAGCAGCACCGACTTGCCGGTATCGGCCAGGGCGATCGCGAGGGCGGCGGCAACGGTGGTCTTCCCGGTCCCGCCCTTGCCCGAGACGATGTGCACCCGAGTCGAAGGATCGAGCCGCGCCGGCGCGCTGCCGCCTGCCCGGTCGCCACCCATGAGCCCAATGTAATAGCGGCGCCAGGTGAGGGCTCTGCCCGCGACGAAGGCTGGGGGCGGGGGCCCCTATGCTCGGGGCATGGACAAGGTGGTCACAACTGCGGCGGCCGCGGTCGCCGATATCCCGAGTGGAGCACGAATCTCGGTGGGCGGCTTCGGGCTATGCGGCATCCCGTCGGTGCTCATCGACGCGTTGTTGGCCCAGGGGGCCACCGACCTCGAGGCGGTCTCCAACAACTGCGGCGTCGACGACTGGGGCCTCGGCCTGCTGCTCGGCGAACACCGGCTGCGCCGCATGGTCTCCTCCTACGTCGGGGAGAACAAGGAGTTCGAGCGCCAATATCTCTCCGGCGAGCTGGAGGTCGAGCTCACGCCCCAGGGCACCCTGGCGGAGCGCATGCGCGCTGGCGGCTCCGGCATCCCGGCGTTCTTCACCCGCACGGGTGTGGGCACCCAGGTTGCCGAGGGCGGCCTGCCGTGGAAGTACGCCGCCGACGGCTCCATTGAGATCGCCTCACCCGCCAAGGAAGTGCGCTCCTTCGATGGCCCCGACGGGCCGGCCGACTATGTCATGGAGCGCGCCATCATCGCCGACTTCGGCCTCGTGCGCGCCTGGAAGGGCGATCGCCACGGCAACCTCGTTTACCGCGACTCCGCGCGCAACTTCAACCCGCTCGCCGCGATGTGCGGCCGGATCACGATCGCGGAGGTGGAGGAGATGGTCGATCCCGGCGACCTCGACCCCAACGAGATCCACACCCCTGGTGTCTTTGTGCAGCGCGTGGTCCCGCTCACCGCGGACGAGGCGGCCAGGAAGCGGATCGAGCGTCGAACCGTGCGGCCACGAGGGGAGGAGAACTCATGAACCAGACTCCCGGATGGACTCGCGAGCAGATGGCGGCGCGGGCGGCGAGCGAACTGACCGACGGCTCCTACGTCAACCTGGGCATCGGCCTGCCGACCCTGGTGCCCAACTACGTTGCCGACGACGTCGAACTGGTCCTCCAGTCCGAAAACGGCATCCTCGGCGTCGGCGCCTATCCCTTCGACGGGGACGAGGACGCCGACCTGATCAATGCCGGCAAAGAGACGGTCACCCTGCGCAAGGGGGCGTCGTTCTTCGACTCGGCGACCTCCTTCGGGATGATCCGCGGCGGCAAGATCGACGCTGCCATCCTCGGCGCCATGCAGGTCAGCGTCGAGGGCGACATTGCGAACTGGATGATCCCCGGCAAGATGGTCAAGGGCATGGGCGGAGCGATGGATCTCGTCCACGGCGCCAAGCGGGTCATCGTGCTGATGGAGCATGTCGCTCGCGACGGGTCCTACAAGATCGTCAACGAGTGCTCGCTGCCCTACACCGGCAAGCGGGTCGTGCAGCGGATCATCACCGACCTGGGGGTCATCGATGTGACCCCGGACGGCCTGGCGCTCGTTGAGCTCGCCCCCGGGATCTCCGAGGAGGAGATCCGGGACAAGACCGAACCTCCGCTGATCTGACGGATTGGAGTTCAAGCGCGCTTGAACTCCTAGGCTGCGCTGCATGAGCGGCATACCGGCGGGGGAAGCGCCCACGGGCGCAACCCAGTCGGAGGATCCGACGACCCTGTGGGGACCCGAGCTCCGGTGGACGAGCCTGGGCATGTTTGCGCTGGTGTTCTTCGTCGCCTTCGAGACCGTCGCCCTGATTACGGTGATGCCCGATGTTGCACGGGCACTCGATGGGCTCCGCTACTTCGCGCTCAGCTTCGCCGCCCCGTTGGCGAGCGGCGTCGTGGGCATGGTGGCCACCGGCTTGTGGAGTGATCGGCGGGGGCCGGGGCAGCCGCTGCTGGCGTCGATCGTGCTGTTTGTCGTCGGTCTGACGATCTGTGGCCTCTCCGGCTCTATGGAGCAACTCGTCTTGGGGCGGGTGCTGCAAGGACTGGGCGGCGGCGGCATCGCGGTCGCGATCTACATCGTGGTCGGGCTCGTGGTGCCCGCCGCCCTTCGGCCGCGCATCTTTGCTCTGTTTGCCGCTGCGTGGGTGTTGCCGGCGCTGATCGGGCCGCTCATCGCAGCGCTGGTGGCGGGGGCACTCGGCTGGCGCTGGGTCTTCCTCGGCGTTGTCGGACTGGTGATCGCGGCCACCGCGTTGATCGCCTCGGCGATCCGCCGGTTGCCACCACACGCCGGCGGGCCGACCGGGGGGTGGAGCAGCCTCGGCTGGTCGATCGTCGCCGGGGTCGCTGTCCTCTCCCTCGACGTGGGCGGTGGGCCGTCCGGAGGCGCCCCGGGTGCGACCGGCCTCGCCGTGATCGGTCTCGCGATCACCGTCGTCCTTGTTGCCGTACGCCGCTTGGTCCCGGCCGGGGCGCTCGTTGCGGTAGCCGGGCTCCCGAGCGTCATCCTCACCCGCGGTGCCATCGGGGCGGGCTTCCTCGCCGGTGAGACCTACGTGCCGTTCGTGCTGCAGGAGCGCTGGGGCTGGACGACCGCGCACGCGGGCATGGTGCTCGCGGCCGCCGGTGTTGCCTGGGCACTGGGCAGCCAGGTGCAGGCCCGGGTTGCGCACCTGCTGTCCGACCGCGGCGCCATGGTCCTGGGGGCCACCCTCCTGCTCGCCGGGACGGCTGTCGTCGCCGTGGTGGTGGCGAGTCGCCAACCGCCCGCGGGACTGGTCGTCGGGTATTCGGTGGCGGCGCTGGGCATGGGTCTGGCCTATCCCCGCACGACCATCGCGGCCCTCGCGGTCTCCACCGATGCCGACCGAGGCTTCAACTCGGCGGCCCTCACGATCTCCGATTCGCTCGGTGCCGCTTTGGCGCTGGCGATCAGCGGCGTGATGTTTGCCGCGCTGGCCGGGGGCCCTTCCGCCTTCGTGGCGGTCTTCGTCGCCGCGAGCGGGTGGGCGCTCCTTGCGGTGGTCGCTGCACGGCGTACGCTCCCCGCATGACCAAGTGGGAATACCTCACCGCGCCGATCCTCACGCACGCGGCCAAGCAGATCCTGGACAACTTCGGCTCCGATGGGTGGGAGCTGGTGCAAATCGCACCCGGCATGAACCCGGAGAACCTGGTCGGCTACTTCAAGCGCCCGATTGCGAGTGACCAGTGAGCACCCCGGAGGAGCGGCTGGCCGCGATCGGGCTGGCGTTGCCGGAGGTGGCGAAGCCGGTGGCGGCCTACGTCCCGGCCGTGCGCAGTGGCGATCACGTCTTCACCGCCGGCCAACTGCCGATGCGCAGCGGCGTTTTGATGATGACCGGCAAGGTGGGTGGCGAGGTCGCGCCTGAGCAGGCCTATGAGTGCGCCAAGCAGTGCGCGCTCAACGGCCTCGCCGCTGTCGCCTCCGTCGTCGGCGATCTGTCCGCGGTCAAGCGTGTAGTCAAGGTCGTTGTGTTCGTCGCCTCCGAGGCCGACTTCTCCGGCCAGCCTGCCGTCGCAAACGGCGCGTCCGAGTTGCTCGGTCAGGTGTTTGGCGACGCCGGCATCCACGCGCGCTCAGCTGTCGGCGTTTCGGTGTTGCCGCTCGATGCGCCGGTTGAGGTTGAGCTCGTCGTCGAGGTCTGATGACCGGCACCCCGGGGAGTCCCCACGCGAGCGGGCGCGATCTCATGCGGACGCTGCCGCCGCAGCTCGCCTCCCAGGCGCGCGCCTTCGCCGAGGGTCCCGGCCAGCCGGCTGAGCCGCGCAACGCGGCCAGCGTGGTGTTGTTGCGCCCCGGGGCTGGGGAGGTCGAGTTCTACCTCCTGCTCCGGCAGCAGTCGATGGCGTTCGCGGCTGGAATGGCGGTGTTCCCCGGCGGCTCGGTCGACCAGCGGGACTTCGACGATGCGCACATCGGCTGGGCTGGGCCCAGCCTGGCTGAGTGGTCCGCCCGCCTCGGCGTCGATGAGGCGCTGGCCCGGGCGCTGCTCTTCGCCGCTGTTCGGGAGACCTTCGAGGAGTCGGGGGTGCTCCTTGCGGGGCCCTCTGCTGACACCGTCATCAGCGACACAACGGGCGCCGATTGGGAGCGAGACCGCGAGGCGCTCGTCTCGCGCGAACTGTCTCTCACCGCCTTCGCGGCCCGGCGGGACTTGGTGATCCGCACGGATCTTCTCGCCCCGTGGGCAGTGTGGGTGACGCCGATCTTCCAGCCGCGTCGCTACCGCACCTGGTTCTTCCTTGCTCGCCTCCCCGATGGCCAGACAGCACGCGATGTGAGCACCGAGTCCACCGAAACCCTGTGGACGACCAGCGGGAAGGCACTGCAGGGGGTGCATGCGGGCACCCTCGCGATGATGCCGCCGCAATACGTCACCGCGCTGGAGTTGTACGGCGTGCCGTCGCCGCGCGCGGCCGCCGACCTGGCCCGACACCGCGAGTTGGAGCGCATCGAGCCTTGGGTGCGGTTCGCCGGTGACGAGGCGCACCTCGAGGTGCCCGAGCGGCTCGTCGAGTTGGGCCGTCGGGTGCTTGATGAGTTGGGGCTCGCATGAGCACCGACCAGCCCTGGCGGGGAGGCCTGTTCGGCGCCGTCGGCGAGTGCGTGTTGGCGCCCAATGCGAGCCCGATGACGCTCGACGGCACCAACACTTGGGTGCTGCGGGCGCCGGGGGATGCGCGCAGCATTGTGGTCGACCCCGGGCCGCTGGATGACCGCCATCTCGACGCCATCGCGCAGGCCGCCGGCCCGGTTGCGGTCGTGCTCCTCACCCATCACCATGCGGATCACTCCGAGGGAGCTCGTGCCTTCGCTGAGCGGATGGGGTGTGGCGTGCGCGCCCTCGACGCGGCATACCGCCTGGGGAGTGAGGGGCTCGGGGAGGGAGACGTGGTGGCCGTCGGTGACCTGGAGGTGCGCGTGATCGCGACTCCGGGACACACCGCGGACTCGCTGTCGTTCCTCATCCCGAGCGAACGGGCGGTGCTCACCGGGGACACGGTGCTGGGGCGGGGATCGACCGTCGTGGCCCATCCCGACGGCAAACTCGGCGCTTATCTCCACTCACTCGACCGGCTGTGGGCGCTCGCGGACGCCCACGAGGTCGAGACGATCTGGCCAGGGCACGGGCCGGTGATCGCCCATGCCCGTGCCGCGATCGAGGGATATCGAGCCCATCGCCGCGACCGGCTCGAGCAGGTCCGAGCGGCGCTCGCAGCGCTCACGGCAGGCGCCTCAGGGGTCGCTCTCGATTCGCCCGGCCTCGATTCGCCCGGCCTCGATTCGCCCGGCCTCGCGCGCCTCGTGGTCGAGCGGGTGTACGCCGACGTCGACCCGGTGCTGTGGGGTGCGGCCGAGCTCTCGGTGCGG
Organism: Nocardioides sp.; assembly: GCA_049299195.1. Lineage (GTDB taxonomy): Bacteria > Actinomycetota > Actinomycetes > Propionibacteriales > Nocardioidaceae > Nocardioides. Next base: position 953 of record JBAQXA010000284.1, on the reverse strand, counting down.
GCCCAACTGGAGTACCTACGCCCGCATGACTGAGCGCCCGTGCTCAGGCGAGCGGTCGGCCAGGTAGGGAAGGCTCACGCCATGGGATTCTTCGTCGCCGTCCTGATCCGCGTGATCGCCGTCGGGCTTGCGGGCCAAGCCGTCGGGTGGGTGCTGACTCGTGGCGACGAATACGCTGGCGCCAACATCGGAGCCGGCCTGCTCGCCATGGCCGCCATGGGGCTGCTGTCCTTCGGCTGGTCCTTGGTCGACGGCCGCAGCCTCGGCACCTCGCCGGCCGTCCTGCTGTGGGCAGCGGTGGCGCTCGGGATTGGGGTGGGCTCCGTCCTCCTGATCTGGGGCAGGGAGGGCCTCGACGTGCAAGCGCTGCTGACGGACCTCGCCCGGCTCGTGCCGTTCATGGGCATCCTGATCTTCGCCCCGGCCGCAGTGGGGGCCGCGATCGGCGGCAGCCGCCGTCGTACCACCTGAGCCCTCCGCCGCAGCCGCCGCACCGTCGGGGCGCTAGGGGCGCACTCCCGCGGTGTTGGTGCGTCTCCCGCGCCCTTTGTGCGTCTCCCGCGCTGCTGGGGACACTTCCGCGGGGTTGGGCTGGGTCAAGAGTGGCACGAGCGCCGCGGTAGACGTTTCTGGTGTGCCGTTGCCGGCTCTGCCGCGGGGTTGGGTGCACTGCCGCGGGGTTGGTGCGTCTCCCGCGCCCTTTGTGCGTCTCCCGCGGGGTTGGGGACGCTTCCGCGGGGTTGGGCTGGGTCAAAAGTGACGCGAGCGCCGCGGTAGTCGTTTCTGGTGTGCCGTTGCCGGCTCTGCCGCGGTGTTGGGGACACTTCCGCGGGGTTGGGCTGGGTCAAAAGTGGCACGAGCGCCGCGGTAGACGTTTCTGGTGTGCCGTTGCCGGCTCTGCCGCGGGGTTGGGGCATGAACCCCGACACCTTGTCGCCGGGTGAGCGTTCGGC
>JBAQXA010000283.1:0-4168 GCA_049299195.1 Nocardioides sp. | reverse complement strand
CTTGTGGCGGGCATGACACCCGCCCCGCACCCAGCAGCCGAGCGCTCAGTTCAGCGGATGGTGCACCGCAGCGCGGAAGTGGTCGTAGACGCGCCGGTCGCCGTGGACCTTGATCTCGGCGTCGTCGCCTCGGCGCCAGAGCCAGAGATTGACCGCGCCGGCCGGGCCCTCGATCACCGCGTCCGGCTCGACGCCCGGATCGCCGACGACGCGGATGTCGTCTTCCTCGTGGTAGGACTCGCCGCTGTCGGGGTTGGTGCCGTAGAAGTGCCCGAGTTGCACCCACACGGACTCACCGGCGTCCGTCAGATCGAGGCGGACGTAGTGCTCGAGCGGGGAGAACTCGCCCCACGCTGGCGCCCCGCCGTACATCACGCCCAGCACTTCGTCGACTCCGTCGGCGGCCAGGGCCGGGTCGATCGGTGACGAAGTCCCCGCCGCCTGCTCGGCGTCGACCCGATGGATCAACGCCTCGTGTGCCTGGCGGCGATAGGTGAAGCCGACGGTCTGCTCCTGCGACCACGTCCAGGCCTCATCGGCCGGATCCGCAGCCCCGAGCAAGTCGCTCAGCCGCGCCGCCGCCGATTCGTGGGCCGCCAGCAGGTCGGCATAGGCCTCGGGTCGGGTCTGGCCTTCGTTCTCATCCGCGGTGCCGGGGGATGCCGGCCGGGTCTCGATCACGGTCGACCAGAAGTTCTGCACACAGGTCAGGTGCCAGGCGAGGTCAGCGGCCTTCCAGGCCGGACAGCCGGGCACTTGCTCATCGGCGGGACAAGAAGAAAGCACCTCGCGGAATCGAGCGGACTCGGACCGGAGGTGCCTGAGGTAGTCAGGGAACTCGAGTCTGGACATGCTGCGAACCTAGTACCGTGGCCGACGGCCCGGGAAGGGACTTTTGGCCGCCCGGCAGCGGGCGTAGGCCGCGATTCACATGTTCATACATACCTCTGTATAGTCATGCATATGGGTCATTTCCGAGTCGCCGTCGCCGGCGCTTCCGGGTATGCCGGGGGCGAACTGTTGCGGATCCTGCTGAGCCATCCGGGGGTCGCGATCGGGGCCTTGACGGGCGGGTCGAACGCGGGGGTTTCCCTCGGCCGCTTGCAGCCTCACCTCACTCCTTTGGCCGACCGCGTACTCGAACCCACCACGGCTGAGGTGCTTCAGGGTCATGACGTGGTCTTCCTCGCGCTGCCGCACGGGCAGTCCGGTGCATTGGCCGCCGCGCTCGCCGAGGTCGACCCCGATGTCATCGTCATCGACTGTGGTGCGGACTACCGCCTCGAAGACGCCGACGTGTGGGAGCACTTCTACGGCAGCAAGCACGCGGGCACGTGGCCCTACGGACTTCCCGAGCTTCCCGGCCAGCGCGAGCAACTCCGCGGGGCCAAGCGAGTGGCGGTCCCCGGCTGCTATCCCACCGTTTCGTCGCTGACGCTTGCGCCCGCGCTCGCGGGCGGGCTGATCACCTCCGACGTGGTGGTGGTCGCCGCGAGCGGCACCTCGGGTGCGGGCAAGGCCGCCAAACCGCATCTGCTGGGCAGTGAGGTCATGGGCAACGCGACGGCCTACGGCGTCGGTGGCGTGCACCGGCATACCCCCGAGATGGTGCAAAACCTCCGCCGGCTGACCACCTCGGCCGTCCACGTGAGCTTCACACCCATGCTTGTGCCGATGCCGCGCGGCATTCTCGCCACGTGTTCGGCCCCGCTGGCACGCCCCGTCGACGAGGCCGAGGCCCACGCCCACTACGTCGAGGCGTATGCCGCTGAGCCCTTCGTCCACGTGTTGCCGCCGGGGGAGTGGCCGCAAACGCAAGCAGTCACCGGCGCCAACATGGTGCACCTCCAGGTCACCGTCGATCAGGCGGCGGGTCGTCTGGTCGCCGTCGGCGCCATGGACAACCTGACCAAGGGGACCGCCGGCGCGGCCGTGCAGTGCATGAACCTTGCCCTCGGCATCGCCGAGGACTCCGGACTCTCGAAAGTAGGACTCGCACCGTGAGCATCACCAGCCCCGCCGGTTTTCGCGCCGCCGGTGTCGTCGCCGGGCTCAAGTCGAGCGGCGCCAAGGACGTCGCCGTGGTCGTCAACGACGGGCCGCGGTTCGACGCTGCCGCGGTGTTTACCGCCAATCGCTGCAAGGCCAACCCGGTGCTGTGGAGCCAGGAGGCGACCCGCGACGGAGTGGTGCGGGCGGTCTTCCTCAACTCGGGGGGAGCCAACTGCTACACGGGTCCCGAGGGCTTCCAGACCACCCATGCGGTGGCCGAGCGGGTGGCCGAGCGGCTCGGCTTCGGCGCGATCGACGTCGTGGTCTGCTCGACGGGGCTGATCGGCCTGGCCAACCCGCGCGAGCTCGTCCTGGCGGGGGTCGACGCGTGCGTCGACGCGCTGCGGCCCGAGGGCGGTGATGACGCCGCGCACGCCATCATGACCACCGACAGCGTGAGCAAGCAGGTGCTCGCCCCCGGTGCTGGCTGGTCGGTCGGCGGCATGGCCAAGGGCGCCGGGATGCTGGCCCCGCAGCTCGCGACGATGCTCGTGGTCCTCACCACCGATGCTGTGGTCGAGCCGACGGTGCTCGACCGGGCGCTGCGGGCGGCCTGCCGGGTGAGCTTCGATCGCCTCGACTCCGACGGTTGCATGTCGACCAACGACACCGTCACCCTCCTCGCGAGCGGTGCCTCCGGCATCACCCCGAGCGAGGCCGACTTCACCGAGGTGCTGACCCGCGCCTGTAGCGACCTGGCGATGCAACTGCTCGCCGACGCCGAGGGCGCCGATCACGAGATCGCGATCACCGTGCTCGGGGCGGCCAGTGAGGACGACGCGGTCGAGGTCGCGCGGAGCATCGCGCGCAGCAATCTGTTTAAGGCCGCGGTCTTTGGCAACGACCCCAACTGGGGGCGCGTGCTCGCGAGCGTCGGCACCACCCAGGCCGCCTTCGACCCGGCCGATCTCGACGTCGCGATCAACGGCGTGTGGGTCTGCCGGGCCTCCACGCCCGCCGCGGACCCCGCGCTGGTCGACCTCGCGTCCCGCGAGGTGAGCGTCACCGTCGACCTCAAAACCGGTCCCGAGCGCGCGACGGTCTGGACCAACGACCTGACCCACGCCTACGTCCACGAGAACAGCGCCTACTCCTCATGAGCCACCACGACAACGCCGCCGCCCTCACCAAGGCCGCCACCCTCGCCGGAGCCTTGCCCTGGCTCAAGCGCTACCACGACCAAATCGTGGTCATTAAGTACGGCGGCAATGCGATGGTCGACGACGACCTCAAGCGGGCCTTCGCCGAGGACATCGCCTTCTTGCGGTTTGCCGGCTTCAAGCCCGTGGTCGTGCATGGTGGCGGGCCCCAGATCAGCAGCATGTTGACGCGGCTAGGCATCGCCTCGGAGTTCCGCGGCGGCCTCCGCGTGACCACCCCGGAAGCGATGGACGTCGTGCGGATGGTGCTGGTCGGGCAGGTCCAGCGGGAACTCGTCGGCCTCATCAACGACCACGGGCCGCTCGCGGTCGGGCTCTCCGGGGAGGACGCGGGGCTCTTCACCGCGGCCCGCACAGGCACGGTGATCGATGGCGAACTGATCGACCTCGGGCTCGTCGGTGAGGTGGCGGAGGTGCGCCCGGAGGCGGTGCTTGATCTGGTCGCGGCCGGGCGTGTTCCGGTGATCTCCAGCGTGGCCCCGGACGAGGACGGCGTGGTCCACAACGTCAACGCCGACACCGCGGCAGCGGCGCTCGCGGTCGCGCTCGGGGCGGAAAAGCTGCTCGTGCTCACCGACGTCGAGGGGCTGTACGCCGACTGGCCGGCCAGCGACGAAGTGATCGGCGAGATCCGGCCCGAGGCACTCGCGGCGATGCTGCCCGACCTCGATGCCGGGATGCGCCCCAAGATGCAGGCCTGTCTCGATGCCGTGCAGGGCGGCGTGGCCCGGGCAACCGTTGTCGACGGCCGGGAGCTGCATGCGGTCCTCCTGGAGCTCTTCACCGACGAGGGCATCGGCACCCAGGTCCTGCCGGGATCACCCACCAAGCTGCGCAAGGCGCAACGGCCGCCGCAGGACAAGCCGTGAGCGAGCCGGGCCTGAGCGAGCCGGCCGTGAGTGCGCCGGGCGTGACTGGGCCGGGCGCCGACATGGTGGCGCGGCATACCCACGCGG
>JBAQXA010000282.1:0-1892 GCA_049299195.1 Nocardioides sp. | reverse complement strand
GCGAAGTCGTTGGCAAAGAAGGACGTCACCTGATCCACGATCAGCAGCGATTGAGTGAACACAACGCGAGCCTAGCCAGGGGCCTTGCAGGCGCGTCCGCTCAAGGTTGGTTGGGCGAGCTGATGCCCGATCCGTGCGCCTCGAGTTGGCGGCGAGCATCGCCGAGACCTCGCTTGTTGTCGGCCTCGTCGAGGGACCCGGTGGTGTCACCGGTCGTCAGCCGGCGGGCGAAGTAGGCGCCTTGGATCGCTCCGCGGAACCGCCGAAACGCCTGGAGATGCCTGACTTCTGCGGCGACGCTGGGGGAGTGGGAGAGGTAGGCCGTGAGGAAGACCTGGGCGTGGTCGGTGCCGCCGAGGTACATCACCGCTGAGGCGACGTCATACAGCGCGGGGCCGCGCTGGGCCCCCGCCCAGTCGATCAGTGCGGTGACGCCCGAGCTGTCGTCATACACAAACGCCTCTGGCGTCGGGTCGGTGTGCAGCATCGTCCAGGTGAGGCTCAGGGTGTCTGTCTCGGCGCGCACCGACTCGATCGCCCGCACCAGCCAATCGTGGTCGCGCACCCAGGGCGTGCTGAGGTCGAGCCAGTCGGCCATGAAGGTGGCCGAACTCGGGCCCGGGCCTGGATTGCCGGCTGCATGGATCGCCGCCAGCGTCTCGCCCATGCGCAGTTGATCCTCGGCCGTCTCGCCGTCCAGCTCGCGCCCGGAGACGTACTCGAGCAACGCCAGGCCGTGTTGGGTCAGGAGCAGCTGGCTGGCCGAGGTGGGGATCGGGCAGCCGGTGACGAATCCGGAGCGGGCCAGCATCGTCGCGACGTTGCATCCGCGAGCAAGATCGGCGACCGAATCTTGACCGACCTGCTTGGCGACATACTGCACACCTCGATGGGTGACGAGCCACGCCGCGGAGTTGATGCCGCCGGCGAGGGGGCTGAGCCGGGCGCCGTCGAGCCCCCAATGCTCGGCCAGCAGGTCTGCGACGACGTCCACGCCACCACCCTTTCACTTTGCGCCGACCCCCAGGCGCCAGTGCGGCCGGGAAGTAGGGTCGGCCCATGCGCACGCTCCTGATCCCGGTGGCCCGGTGGGAGCGGTGGGTGCACAACTTTGTCGCTCGCCACGGTGAGACCAGCTTCGCCGTGGTTGATAGCGCATGGCGCGGGGTGGGTGCCGACGATGCGACCTTCGTGGCTCGGCTGCCGTTTGATCGGTCGTATGCCACCTCGCCGGCCGTGCTCGCCCGCGCACCCAGTGAGGGTGAGGTCGGCGCTGAGCCCGAGTTGGCCGACCTTGATCCCGGCCTGGGGGAGCACTTCATCGCGGCGGCCGCCCCGCCACCGGACTGGGGCGTGTTGTTGGTGCGCAAGGGAGGCTTCGCGGTCGCCCGACTCAGTGGGTCTCAAATGTCGGCCAGCAAGACCGGACAGCGCCACGTACAGGGCCGCACCAAGGCAGGTGGACAGAGCCAGCAGCGGTTCGCGCGACGCCGCGACAACCAGGCACGGGTGGCCTACGAAGCGGCCGCCGAGCACGCAGCTCGACTCCTAGTCGGCGCAGCGCTCCCCGTGGTCTGTGGGGGCGATCGGGCCGCAGTGACCGCCGTACTCGCTGATGCGCGGCTGGCCCACCTCACCCCGCTCGCCCGCTGGTTGCCGGTGCCCGATCCGCGCCGCCAGGTTCTCGAACAGGCCGTGGCAGATGCACTCGCCCTCGAGGTCTCCATCACCCCCTAACCCGCCCCATACCCTCCGCCCGACCGTCTCCCGCGGGGCTTGTCCGTCTCCCGCGCTGCTGGAACCACTTCACAAGCGTTGGGACACCCCGAAAGTGACCTCAACCCCGCGGGAGACGGTGGGGTGTGCGCCAACCCCGCGGCAGACGTAGGCAG
>JBAQXA010000281.1:0-6963 GCA_049299195.1 Nocardioides sp. | reverse complement strand
CGTCAATGACTTCCAGCCGCCACCCCGTGGCCGACTCGGCCGTGGCGCACACCCGGACGAGCCCTCCTGGAGGGCTGTGCCGGGCCGCGTTGGCGACGAGGTTGGTCACCAGTTGGGTGAGCCGGTGAGGATCCGCACGCACCACCAGGCCCGGGGGCTCGACGCGTACGTCGAACCGCACGCCGCGCTCGGGAAGCGCCACGTCTTCGACGGCCGTCGCCAAGAAGTCGGCGAGGGCCACATCACTGAGCCGCAGGGCGCTCTTCCCGGCGTCGACCCGGGAGAGGTCGAGGAGGTCGGTGACCAGCGCCGAGACCCGGCGTACCTGACCCAGGAGCTGCTCCAACGCATCGGAGTCCGCGGGCTCGACGCCATCGGCGAGGTTTTCCAGCCGTGCGCTCAGAGCAGCCAGCGGGGTGCGGATCTCGTGGGAGACATTGGCGACCAGGTCGCGCCGCTCGCGGTCGACCGTGGCCAACTCCTCGGCCATCTTGTTGAAGGCCGAGGCGAGTTCGCCGACCTCGTCGCGGGCGTTGGTGCTGACCCGGCCGGAGTAGTCGCCGGCAGCCATCTGGCGCGCGGCCTGGGTCATCTGCCGAAGGGGCGAGGTCATCCCGGCCGCCAAGAGCTGGGTGACACCGACGGCCACGGCGATCGTGACCGGGACGGCGAGCAGCCAGGGCACCGACGCGGCGGAGGACACGAGCGTGAGCACGAGCACCACGCAGATCGTCGCCGTGACCAGCAGGCCGAGCTTCACCTTGATGGAACTAACGGCGGCTAGCGGCGTGGAGGGCCGGCCCTGATCCGCCGCCGGAGGAGCGACCGGAGGAGTGGGCTTAGCAGCGGGCTCGCTCACGCGGACTCCAGGGCATAGCCGACCCCATGAACCGTGCGCACCCAACTGGCGCCGATCTTGGCGCGCAGCGCCTTGACGTGGCTATCCACCGTGCGGGTCCCCGAGGCGTCGGGCCAATCCCAAACCTCGGCGAGCAGCCGCTCGCGCGTGACCACCTGCCCCGATGCGTTGGCCAGCGCAATGAGCAGGTCGAACTCGGTCGGCGTGAGCTTGACCTCTTCCTCGGCGACCAGGACGCGCCGGGTGCCGGTATCGACCGAGAGCCCCTCGAACTCAAAGACCGCCGGAGGCCGGTTCGCCAGCGCTGCGGCCCGGTCCACGCGCCGCAGCAATGCAGCCACCCGCGCCTGCAACTCGCGCATGCCGAAGGGCTTGGTGAGGTAGTCATCGGCCCCCGCGGCGAGCCCGGCCAAGATGTCGCGCTCGTCGTCTCGGGCGGTCAGCATCAAGACCGGCACGGGCGTCTCCCGCTGGATTGCCCGGCAGGTCGCCAGTCCGTCCTGTCCGGGCAGCATCACGTCGAGGACCACGAGGTCGGGTGACGTCTCTCCAAAGATCCGCACGGCCTCGTTGCCGTCCCAGGCCTGCACCACGTCATACCCCGCCGATGCCAGGCGGGAGGCGACGCTGCGGTTGATCACCGGGTCGTCCTCCACCACGAGTATCCGGGCGCGTGGGCGCTTGGAGGTCGGGCGAGGGGCCATGCTCTGAGTCACGCTCCGACCCTACGGCGCGTGCTCCTTGGTTGCGGCTGCTCGCGGTGAAGGTTCTGTGCAGGCAGGCGCACGCTCCCTGAGTTCGGGCCGGGAAGCTGGTTTCCTCGATCGAGTGTCAGCCGCCCTCCACTCCCCTGCCCTCCCTTCAGCCCGATCCCTCGTGCTGCGCGCCGCGCGCGCCCTCGGCTGGCTCATCAGCTTCGCCTTCATCCAGGTGCAGTGCTGTCTCTTCGCCGGCGCCGTCTTTGCCGGGCTGATGGTCAGTGGCTCCGTCGACCTGCCGATTCCGCGCTATGACGCCCTCCTGCTCTGGTGCATCGTCCTCACCCTTGGCCTATGGCTGCTGCGCTTTGAGACCGGCCGCGAGGTGGTCGTCATCTTCGGCTTCCACCTGTTGGGGCTTCTGCTCGAGCTCTACAAGGTGCGGATGGGGTCGTGGACCTACCCCGGGGAGGCATGGACCAAGGTCGGCGGCGTCCCGCTCTTCTCCGGCTTCATGTATGCCGCGGTCGGCTCCTATCTGTGCCAGGCCTGGCGCCGGTTCGACCTCACCTTCACCGACTATCGGCCGGTGGCCACCGGCCTGGTCGCCGCGGGCATCTACGCCAACTTCTTCACCCATCACATCTGGTGGGACTTCCGCTGGCTGCTGGCCGGGCTGCTGCTGCTGGCCTTGCACGGCACGACCGTGCACTTCACCGTGCGCGGGCGGCGGAACCGGATGCCGCTGGCGCTCGGCTTCACCCTTATCGGTTTCCACTTGTGGGTGGCCGAGAACGCCGCGACGTTCCTCGACGCCTGGAACTACCCCGATCAGGTCGACGTGTGGCAGACGGTGCACGTCAACAAGGTGGGCGCCTGGGCGCTCCTGGTGTCGATGAGCTTCGTGTTGGTCGCGCTGGCCAAGGATCTGGACGCCCGTAGCTCGGGCCGCGCTGGTGCGTCGTCAGTCGAGGTCGCTGGCGGGCCAGGTCAGCGTGATCCGGGCACCGCCGGTGGGGGCGTCCGAGATGGTGACGGTGCCGCCATGAGCCCGCACCAGGCCCCCGACGAGGTAGAGACCGAGCCCAGTGCCGCCTCGTACGCCGTGCTTCCAGAACTTCGTGAAGACGCGCTGCCGGATCTCGTCGGCGATCCCGTCCCCGGAGTCATCGACGTCGATGCGCACGCCCACAAAGTCGGCGGCCGCGTGCGGAGCGACCGTCACTCGCACGGCGCCCTCGCCGTGCCGGATGCCGTTTTCGACAAGGTTGGTCAAGACCTGGGTGAACTTGTCGGGGTCGGCGTCGATGTCCGGCAGGTCCCCCTCGACCGAGAGCGTGATCGATCGAGACGTGCCCGCCTGGACTGAGTCGACGACCCGACCGGCCAAGACCCCGGCATCGCAGGGCCGGCGATAGAGCGAGAGCCGACCGGTGTCGAGGCGGGCCACGTCGAGGAGCTCCGCGATGAGCCCCGTCAGCCGCTCGGCATCGGCATTGACGGTGGTGAGCATGAGCTTGCGCTGATCGTCGTTGAGCTTGTCCCAGCGGTTGAGAAGTGCTTGCACGAACCCCTTGACGCCGGTCAGCGGCGAGCGGAGCTCGTGGGCAATGGTCGCGACCAGGTCGGAGCGGTCCCTGTCGAGGCGCGCCCGCCCGCGACCGGAGCGGAGCGAGATCGCCACGCCGGTGACCGGTCCCAACCGCTGCTCACGCAAGAAGCGGGCCGTGAGGAGCACTTCCTCTCCGTTGGGCAAGAACCAGGACTGCTCCGGGATGCCGGTCATGATGCCGAGCGCGCAGTCGGGGCGGACGCTGTCGAACCAGCTGACTCCATCCTGATTGCGCACCGTGAGGACGTCGCGCAGGTGGCGCAAGGTGGCCTCGCCGCGGGACTCGATCCCCAACATGGTGGCGGCCGCGGAGTTGATCAGGCGCACGGAACTCGTCTCGTCGGCCATGATGACCCCGTCGGGAAGCAGGTCCACCACCTGCAGGTCGCCCCAGTCGGTCACGGGCCGACCCTACTGGCCTTCGCGCCGGCCGGTGGCCGCATCGACAGGTTGGTCGGGTTGTCCCGGCTCGGCGGCGCGTCGGGCGGATGCGTAGAGGCACACGGCGGCTGCGGTAGCGAGGTTGAGGCTCTCGGCCTTGCCGAGGATCGGGATCCGCACGCGGTGATCCGCCATCGCGGCGGTCGCTGCAGGCAGGCCCCAGGCCTCGTTGCCGAACAGCCAGGCAACCGGACCGTCGAGCAGCGCATCGGCCGCGAAGAGATCCACCTCTCCCGCACCGTCTGCTGCCAGGACGCGATGGCCCCGCTCGCGCAATGCCGCAAGCGCTTCATGGACCGAGATGTCCACGACGATGGGGAGGTGGAAGAGGCTGCCCACGCTCGCGCGGACGGCCTTGGGGTTCAGCGGGTCGACGCTGTCTCCTGCGAAGATGACCAGCCCCGCGCCGGCGGCGTCGGCACAGCGGATCATGGTGCCGGCATTGCCGGGGTCCCGCACGTCGGCACACACCACAACGAGATCGGGGAGCGGCGCAGCGGGCGACAGTTGCGTCAGCACGGTGTCTGCGCGGCATACGGCGACCAGGCCGGTGGGGGTCACCGTGCCGGACAGAGAAGCCACCGCGCGGTCATCGGCCAACTGCCAGCTCAAGCCCGTCGTCGCGAGCAGGTCGGCATAGGTCTCGGCGGCCTGCGGGGTCGCGAAGATCTCCTCGATGGTCCCCGGGACGGCGGCGGCTTCCGCGAGTGACTGGGGGCCTTCGATAAGGAAGCGCCCCTGACTGCGGCGCTCCCGACGATCAGTGAGCCGTCGGGCCGCCTTGATCCGGCCGCTCTGGGCGGTCAGCAGGTCGGCCACTACGGCTCCACCGGATGTTGACGTGTGCAGTGGCTGCGAGTCACGGCGGTCCCGCTCATGTGCTCAGTCTCCTCATGAACTGGGTCGCGCATGCGACCAGTGTCGCAGCCGCGAGAGCCTCCGCGGGAAGCGCGTCATGACGCCGAAACGCGGGGTAGTCACACGAGGCGGGGTGATCAAGACGACCGCGACGGCTCCACTGGCCGAGGTGGGCAGTGGAGCCGTCGGGCTATTGCGTGATGAGCGCTGTGTCAGGACGCGGCGGGCGCGTTGACGTCTGCGGGCAGCGCGGCCCGGGCTGCCTCAACGAGCGCGGCGAAGGCCGGAGCGTCGTTGACGGCGAGGTCGGCCAGGATCTTGCGGTCAACCTCGATGCCGGCCAGCGCCAAGCCCTGGATGAAACGGTTGTAGGTCATCCCGTGCGAGCGGGCCGCGGCGTTGATCCGCTGGATCCACAGCTTGCGGAACTCGCCCTTGCGGGCACGGCGGTCGCGGTAGGCGTAGACGAGCGAGTGGGTGACCTGCTCCTTGGCCTTGCGGTAGAGGCGCGAGCGCTGCCCGCGGTAACCGCTGGCCCGCTCGAGAGTGGTGCGGCGCTTCTTCTGGGCATTCACTGCCCGCTTGACGCGTGCCATGGTGCTAACTCCTAGAAATGTTCGTGGGACGGTTCAGACGAGGGGCGGGTCAGAGACCCAGCAGCTTCTTGACGCGCTTGGTGTCGTTGGCAGCCACTTCGGTGGTGCCCGACATACGGCGGGTCATTTTGGAGGGCTTCTTCTCCAGGTTGTGCCGCAGCCCGGCCTTCTGGCGACGGATCTTGCCCGAACCGGTCACGCGGAAGCGCTTGCTGGCGCCCGAGTGGGTCTTGTTCTTCGGCATCTTCTTCTCTCTCTATCTAGCGCTTAGGCCTCGATGTCCGGATCGAGGTTCTCCGAACGTCCACGGGTCTTCTTCTGTGCGGCGGGAACGACAGCGTTGGCCGCCGTCCGCTCCGCACGTTCCTCGGCAACGGCAGCGGCGCGTTCAGCCGCCTTGGTGGCCTTCTCGGCCAACATCGCCACCTTTGCTTCGGACTTCTTCTTGTGCGGTGCGAGAACCATGATCATGTTGCGGCCGTCCTGCTTGGGTGCGGCCTCCACCGAGCCCAGCTCGGTGACGTCCTCGGCCAGACGCTGCAGCAGCCGGAACCCGAGCTCGGGGCGGTGCTGCTCGCGACCGCGGAACATGATCGTGATCTTGACCTTGTCGCCGGCTCGCAAGAACCGGACGACGTGGCCCTTCTTGGTCTCGTAGTCGTGGCTGTCGATCTTGGGACGAAGCTTCATCTCCTTGATCACCACGTTGGTCTGGTTGCGGCGCGCTTCACGGGCCTTCTGGGCGTTCTCGTACTTGAACTTCCCGTAGTCCATGAGTTTGCACACCGGCGGTCGGGCCATGGGGGCCACCTCGACGAGGTCAAGGTCGGCTTCCAGGGCCAGCTTCAACGCCTGATCGGTCGACACGATGCCGACGGTCTCGCCGTTGGGTCCAACGAGTCGGACCTCGGGAACCCGGATCCGGTCGTTGATGCGCAGCTCGGTGCTGATGTGTCCTCCTGTGGTACGTCGCTACTTCTGTCCGATGCTCGACGGTCTCCCGGCTTTGCGCACCGAGGTGCACGCGGCAACAAAAAAGACCCCCGCTGGTGCAAGCGGAGGCCGACACTGCGGGCAATCGCCCACTGTGCGTGACCTGACCCGACGACCTGAGGCGGTCGATGCGGGTGGGTGGTGCCTTGCGGCACCTCCGCTTGCTGGACCGGCATTCACAAGGAGCACCGATCGGTCAACGGCTAACTCTAGCCGAATCAGCCGCTGCTCCCCGAATCGTGACCGGATTGCACCCAAAGCCAAGGCTGGCCCTCCGCGCCGCTCCTGCGGACCACCGTCCAACCGTCGGCCAGCGCTTGGAGTGGCCGCGTCTCGATCACGAACCGATGGGGTCCGGCGAGGTCGATGATCAGGGCGGCCGCCCCCAGATCGCTGGCCGAGCGCGCGGCCTCCGGGGTGGTCACCGGCATCGGTCGTGCAAGCGGGTCCCAGGCGGCGAGTGCGTCCACGCCGGTGAAGGCCGGCAGGGCGAGCCGGCCGTCCGCTCCGGTGATAAGCGCCGTGGCCATGGAGCTCGCCTTCTCTCGCGCGAGTGGCTGGCTCTCGTCGAGCTCGTCGAGGATCGCGACGACAGGGACGAGAAGTCGAGCCGCCTGGAGCAGGCGCAGCGCCTCGTAGTGGTCGTCGAGGCCACCCGCCTCGGTCTGCGCCAACGCGGCGCGCAATGCGGGGTCGGCTGTGCCTGAGTCGTCGGCGAAGCGTGGCTGAGGGATCTCCACCCGGGGAGCGTAGTTGCGGTAGCCGCCGCGAGCGAGCCGCGGGGTGGGTGGCGGGCGTGGCTGCCCTCTCCGGCTTCTGCCCCTGTGTCACAGTGGTCGGGTGAGCGAGACCGCCTGGACTGCCCTCATGGGCGCGATGACCATCCTCTTTGCCATCGGCACCCTG
>JBAQXA010000280.1:0-3105 GCA_049299195.1 Nocardioides sp. | reverse complement strand
CGTCTGCCTTGCCAGCTGCTCCGGCACGGCACGCTCGATTCGGGGCGGAGCGGTGACGGGCATGTGGCGGCGTTCTCCGGCACGGCACGCTCGATTCGAGGCTTGCCGATGACGGGCAAGACGCTCTTCGGCACCGATGGTGTGCGGGGGCTGGCCAACGGTTCGCTGACCGCCGAGTTGGCGTTGGAGTTGTCCATCGCCGCGGCGCACGTGCTGGCTGATCTGGGTGAGTTTGAGGGCCACCGTCCGCTGGCGGTCGTCGGGCGAGACACCCGCATTTCGGGTCAGTTCCTCGAAGCCGCCGTGGTCGCTGGGCTCGCCTCGGCGGGTGTCGACGTGCTGCTGCTCGGGGTGTTGCCGACGCCGGGCGTCGCCTTCCTGACCGATGCGCTGGGGGCCGATCTGGGCGTCGTACTGTCCGCCTCCCACAATGCGATGCCCGACAACGGCATCAAGTTCCTCGCCCGCGGTGGGCGCAAGCTCGACGACCCGATCGAGCTCGCCATCGAGCGGCGGGTCGGAGAGCCCTGGACCCGCCCGGTTGGCGGCGACGTCGGGCGGGTGACGCCCTACGCCGAGGCCGTCGACGACTACGCCGCTCACCTCGTGCGTGCGATCGATCACCCGCTGGCCGGCCTCAAGGTCGTGCTCGACTGTGCCAACGGGGCGGCCTACGAGTCGGGCCCGCGGGCGCTGGAAGATGCCGGCGCCACCGTGATCGCGCTGCACGCCGAGCCGGACGGCCTCAATATCAACCTCGACTGCGGCAGCACCCACCTCGAATCCGTGCGGGCAGCCGTGCTCGCCTCAGGGGCGCACGTCGGGTTTGCCCTCGACGGCGACGCCGACCGCTGCCTCGCGGTCGACCACGAAGGCAACCCGGTCGACGGCGATCAGATCCTCGCGATCTTGGCGTTGTCGCTCAAGGAATCCGGCCATCTCGTCCGGGACACCGTCGTGGCGACCGTGATGAGCAACCTCGGCTTCGTGCAAGCCATGCGGTCCGCCGGGATCGGCGTCCGGCAGACCAAGGTCGGCGACCGCTACGTGCTCGAGGCCATGAACGTCTCGGGCTACACCCTCGGTGGCGAGCAGTCCGGCCACGTCATCCTCAGCGAGCACGCCACGACGGGCGACGGCACCCTCACCGCGCTGCATATCTTGGAGCGGATGGCCACCACTGGCCGCTCCATCAAGGACCTTGCCACCGTGATGACCCGCCTGCCGCAGGTGCTCGTCAACGTGCCCGACGTCGACAAGAGCCGGGTCGTCGACGACGGCATCGTCGCCGCTGCGGTCGCGGAGGAAGAAGCGGGTCTGGGCGATCGCGGCCGGGTCCTCCTGCGGCCCTCGGGCACGGAGCCTCTGGTGCGCGTGATGGTCGAAGCCCCGACCGCAGACGAGGCGCAAGCCGTCGCCGACCGCCTCGCCGCCGTCGTACGCCGTCGCCTGTCTCTCTGAGACAGCGATTCGACGTATGCCGCTTCAGTCTCCTAGCCTCGATGCCCATGTCGTTGATGCGTGTTGCCCTTGTCCGCCGCTTCGCGGTCTCCTTCGTGGGGATGAGCCTCTTGGCGTCGCTCTTTGCCGTCGCGGCGCTGTCGACGCCACGGGCGACCGAGGAGCCCACGACCGACCAGATCGAGTTGGTCGGCTGCATCGGCTACTGCGCCTACCCGCGCAACGCCGGCAAGGTCTTCCGCTGGGGCCGGGAGCTGTGGCGCGATGAGTTCGAGACCGGCGCGTTCCCGTCGACCTGGAAGTCCAACAAGCCGGGCCTGATCGGGATGCAGCACGGCATGTTCACGATCAAGGCGCCCTCAGGCACCCAAAAGGTCGTCTCCTGGCGCGAGGGCCACAAGGCCGCCTACGGTCGCTGGGAAGCGAGAGTTCGCGCCGTTGAGCTCAGCGGCGGCACGCCGTTCAAGTTCGTCTGGCAGCTCACCCCGGCCACCCGCAACGACTGCAACGACAACAAGGTCGTCATGGCGGCCTACAAGCCGGGCCAGAAGCGCGTCAAGGCGCGCGTGCAGGCCCGCGTCGGCGATCAGTTCAACAAGTTCACCACCCGGTTGCCGCTCGACCTGCGCTCGCGCGCCTGGCATGCGTATGCCGTGGAGATCACGCCCACGCACATCTCGTGGTTCGTGGACACCCGGGTGGTCCGCACCGAGCGCCGCTCCGCCGCGCAGAGTGGCCAGAACTTCATCCCGCAGTTCGTCATCGAGTCCAAGAACGCGAGCGGCAACCGCAGCTCGTGGCTGCAGATGGACTGGGTGCGCTACTACACCCTGGATCGACCCAACGCGAAGTCGATCAAGGCGCCGCCGATGACGCGCGGCACCTTCGAGCGCAGCTGCTACTGACCTCCCGAGTCGGACAGAGGCGCGCCTTGGAAATCGTTGCGGTTGATCCCTTCGATGACGAAGGCACCGCCGGCTGGCATGCGGCCTACTACGCAGCCGATACCGACGGCCGCCCCTGGGCGGTGCCGTGGACCCTCGAAGAAGTTCGCGCCGACATGCAGGCCGAGCAGAAGGGCCGCTGGGCGCAGCTCTATGCGCTGATCGACGGTGGTGAGGTGGTCTGCGCCGGGCTCGTCGAGATCCCGCTGCTCGACAACCTCAAGTCCGCCTGGATCCAGGTCGGCACGCCGCCCCAGCATGGTCGCCGCGGTTATGCCACCCGCCTGCTGGCCCACCAGGAGGGGCAGGCCCGCGCACACGGCCGATCGATCTTCGGCTCTGAGACCGCGTGGCCCTACGAGTCCGACGGCACCGGTCTCGCGGGGGCGGAGTTCTGCCGCAAGCACGGCTATGCCGTGGGGCAGGTCAGCGTCCAACGCCTACTCGACCTGACCGCTGGGCCCGAGCGCTACGCGGCCCTGGCCGCCGAGGCGGCGCCGCACCACGCGGCATACAGCCTGCGGAGCTGGGCGGGCGACGCGCCCGACGAGCTGGTGGCTTCACTCGCCGCGCTCGCGGCAACGATCACCACCGAGGCGCCGGCCGGCGAGCTGGAGCTGGAGGAGTTGACCGCCGACGTCGACGTCTTCCGCGAGCAGGAGGCGGCGCTGCGCGCCCAGGGGCGGACCCGCTACACAAC
>JBAQXA010000279.1:0-2410 GCA_049299195.1 Nocardioides sp. | reverse complement strand
GTTTTGGGGTGACCCAACGCGGGGTTAGTGGTTCCAGCAGCGCGGTAGACGGATCGGGGGGCGCGGATCGGGGGGTGCGGGAGGAGGAGTGGCCGGAGCGGGGGAGGCGGTACGGCGGTAGGTTGGGCGGCGTGGTGATCAATGCAGAGCTGGTGGGCCGTGCCTACCCGCCGACCTCGCCCTACACGGTGACCCGGGAGAAGCTTCGAGAGTTTGCGGCGGCGACGGCGGTTTCGGTCGCTACAACGCCCATCCAGGCGAGCCCCGGCCAACCCCCCAACGCCCAAAGCGACGCGGCCGCGCAAGTAGCAGGCGAGCGGGTGCCGGCGACCTTCCCGATCGTGCTGGCCTTTGACGCGATGTTTGGCTTCCTCGATGCCGAGGGCATCGACCTCAGCCGGATCGTCCACGGCGATCAGAAGTTCAGCTACGAGCGCGCGATCGTGCCGGGCGACGTGCTCACCGCCACGCTCACCGTCGCAAGCGTGCGCAGCATCGGTGGCAACGACATCATCGGCACACGCAGTGAGGTCCGCGACGCCAGCGGCTCGCTGGTCTGCACGACGGCGGCCACCTTGGTCCATCGCGCCCCCGAGGCGACCCCGGCGGGTGACGCGTGATGGCCTCCCTCGAGCCGGGCGCCGCGCTGACGCCCCTGACCTTCACCGTCACCCGCGCCGACTTGATTCGGTATGCCGGAGCGAGCGGTGACTTCAATCCGATCCACTGGTCTGATCGAATCGCGGGCGCGGTAGGTCTGCCCGGGGTGATCGCCCACGGCATGTTCACGATGGCGCTCGCCGCTCGGGCGGTCGCGATCTGGACCGACGGTGCGGAGGTCGTCGAGTTCGGCTGCAAGTTCACCCAGCCAGTCGTCGTACCCGACACCGATGCGGGCACTGAGGTCCGGTTCGCAGCCGTGGTCAAGGACTCGGTCGACGGGCTGGTCACGCTCGCCCTCGAAGCGACCTGCGGCGACGTCAAGGTGCTCGGCCTGCCGCGGGCGACCGTCCGCGTGAGCCCCGCCCAGGTGTGAGGTAGCTCGGCGATGTCGCAGGTCTTCTTGCGCGATCACACGACGCTGCGTCTGGGCGGCCCGGCGGGCCACTTCATCCAGGCCGAGACCGAATCCGACCTTGTCGCCGCGGTGCAGCATGCCGACGAAGCGGGCGAGCCCGTGCTCGTCCTCGCGGGCGGCTCCAACCTGGTCGTGGCCGACGAAGGCTTCCCCGGCACGGTCGTCCACGTGGTGACCCGTGGGATGACGGCCGACCTGGATGACTGCGACACCCTTGCGTCCTGCGGGGGAGTCACCGTCACGGTCGCGGCGGGGGAGTCCTGGGACGACTTCGTGCGCCACTGTGTCGAGCACGGCTGGGTCGGGGTAGAGGCGCTCTCGGGCATCCCCGGCAGCGTCGGCGCCACCCCGGTGCAAAACGTGGGCGCCTACGGGCAAGAGGTCGCCGACACCATCGCCTCGGTGCGCACCTGGGACCGCGTCGACCGGTGCCAGCGCACCTTCGCGGTCGGCGACTGCGGCTTCGGCTACCGGACGTCGCGGTTTAAGGCCGACCCGGCGCGCTACCTCGTGCTGACCGTCACCTTCCAGCTCAAGCAGGGCACCCTCTCCGCCCCGATCCGGTATGCCGAACTGGCCCGGTCGCTGGGCGTGGATCACCTGGGCCGTGCCCCCCTGCAGGAGGTGCGCGACGCCGTGCTGGGGTTGCGGTCCGGGAAGGGCATGGTGCTCGACGGCAGCGATCACGACACCTGGAGCGCGGGATCCTTCTTCACCAACCCGTTGCTGCCTGCCGAGGAGGTGCCCGAGGGCGCCCCAGCGTGGCCGCAACCCGACGGCACGGTGAAGACCAGCGCGGCCTGGCTCATCGAGCGAGCAGGGTTCGCCAAGGGTTATGGCAACGAACGAGCCTCGGTGTCGACCAAGCACACCCTGGCGCTGACCAATCGGGGAGTGGCGCGGACCGAGGATCTGCTTGCCCTCGCACGAGAGGTCGCGGCTGGGGTGCACGCCGCGTTTGGGATTCGCCTGACGCCCGAGCCGCAGCTGATCAACTGCGAGTTGTGAACCGCACGGCTTCGGCCCTGGTTGAGCGGCCCTGGTTGAGCGGGCCTGCGTTGAGCCCAAGCGAAGCGGCTGATGGCCTAGACCGTTGACCCTCTTTGGGCTGTTAGTTCTTTAAACGGTCAATCAGTCGACTAATTTGGGAGCTCAGGGGGCCCGTACTGAAGAGCGCCCCCGCCTCACATTCAAAAGTCCGGGGGGGATTTTGATGTTGACCAAATGGAGGGCTCTGCCAGTCCTTGCAGCGGCGCTGATGCTGCTGCTGTCCGTGCCACAGATCGGTCTTGCCGACGAGGCGCCCGCGCCCGCGGCCGGCGTACTCGAGCC
>JBAQXA010000278.1:0-13088 GCA_049299195.1 Nocardioides sp. | reverse complement strand
CCTCGACGGCAGCGGTCGCGCCGACGTTGCCACCGGGGTGGGCTTCTACGACCACATGCTGAACTCGTTTGCCCGCCACGGCCTCATCGATCTGGTCGTGCAGACCAAGGGCGATCTGCACATCGATGCCCACCACACGGTCGAGGACACCGCGATCGCGTTGGGCCAGGCCCTCCGCCAGGCGCTCGGCGACAAGCGCGGCATCCGCCGCTTTGGCGACGCGTTGGTGCCGCTCGATGAGGCGCTGGTCCAGTGCGCCGTGGACGTGTCCGGTCGGCCGTACTGCGTGCACACCGGTGAGCCTGCCGGCCAGGAGTACGTCGTGATCGGCGGCGACTACGCCGGCTCACTGACCAGGCATGTCTTCGAGACCCTCGCGTTCCACGCCCAACTTGCTCTGCACATCCGCGTGCTGTCCTCCCGCGACCCCCACCACCTGGTGGAAGCGCAGTTCAAGGCGTTCGCCCGGGCGCTGCGCGACGCGGTCTCGATCGATCCGCGTGAGAGTGGGGTGCCCTCGACCAAGGGCACCCTCGATCGCTAGCCCGATGGCGCGCGTGGTCGTCCTGGACTACGGGTCCGGGACCCTCCGCTCCGCCGTGCGCGCCCTCGAGCGCGCCGGTGCCGACGTCACCCTGACCGCCGATCGTGAAGCCGCGTTGGCGGCCGACGGGCTGGTCGTCCCGGGTGTCGGCGCCTATGCGGCATGCATGCGTGGGCTCCGTGCGGTGCACGGGCCCGAGATCATCGGCCGCCGCCTGGCCGGTGGCAGACCGGTGCTCGGCATCTGCGTCGGCATGCAGGTGCTCTTTGAGACCGGCGTTGAGCACGGCGTGACCACGACCGGCTGCGGCGAGTGGCCCGGAGTCGTGGAGCGCATTCAGGCTCCGATCGTGCCGCACATGGGCTGGAACACCGTGTCTGCTCCTGAGGAGTCGATGTTGTTCTCGGGGGTGGAGGACGCGCGCTTCTACTTCGTGCACTCCTATGGCGTCCGGGAGTGGACGCTGCAGACCAACAACCGCACCAAGGCCCCGCTGGTCACCTGGGCCGAGCACGGCGGCGATCGGTTTGTTGCCGCCGTCGAGAACGGTCCCTTGTGCGCCACCCAATTCCACCCGGAGAAGTCCGGCGACGCAGGGGCTCGCCTGCTGCGGAACTGGGTGGCCTCCATCGCGCCCCGGGCCACCGCGCATCCATCCGCCGTCCGAGCTGAAAGCGACCTTCCGTGAGCTATCTACAACTGCTGCCCGCCGTCGACATCGCCGGCGGCCAGGCCGTGCAGTTGGTGCAGGGCGTCGCCGGCTCGGAGAAGCGCTTCGGCGACCCGATCGAGGCGGCCTTGCGCTGGCAAGAGGCGGGCGCGGAGTGGATCCACCTCGTCGACCTCGACGCGGCCTTTGGTCGCGGGCACAACCGCGAGTTGCAGGCCGAGATCGTCGGCCGCCTCGACATCGACGTGGAGATGAGTGGCGGCATACGTGATGACGAGTCGCTGGCCGCTGCGATGAGCACCGGGTGCCGTCGCGTCAACATCGGCACCGCAGCGTTGGAGCAGCCGGAGTGGTGCGCGCGCGCCATCGCTGAGTATGGCGACCGGGTGGCGGTGGGCCTCGACGTCCGGGGGCGCACCCTGGCAGCACGCGGCTGGACCCGTGAGGGCGGCGATCTCTATGAGGTCCTCGCACGCCTGGACGCCGAGGGATGCGCCCGCTACGTGGTCACCGACGTCAACAAGGACGGCATGCTGCAAGGCCCCAACCTGGAGCTTCTCGGGTCGGTGTGCGCGGCGACCGACCGGCCCGTCGTGGCCTCGGGGGGCATCACCGAGCTCGACGATCTGCGGGCGCTCCAGGCGCTGGTGGGCGTGGGCGTCGAGGGCGCGATCATCGGCACCGCGCTCTACGAAGGACGCTTCACCCTCGTCGACGCCCTGCGCTTGACCCTGCCAGGCGCCGAAGCTCCCGCGGAGTCCTCGCCGTGAGCCTGGCCGTCCGCGTCATACCGTGCCTGGACGTCGACGCCGGTCGGGTCGTCAAGGGCGTCAACTTCTTGGAGCTACGCGACGCGGGCGACCCGGTCGAGTTGGCGCGCGCCTACGACGCCGCGGGTGCCGATGAGCTGACCTTCCTCGACATCTCCGCCTCCCACCAGGGCCGCGCCACCACGATGGAGATCGTGTCGCGCTGCGCCGAAGAGGTGTTCATCCCCCTCACCGTGGGCGGGGGAGTGTCGTCCGTCGAGGATGTCGACCGGTTGTTGCGGGCTGGCGCCGACAAGGTGTCGGTAAACACCGCGGCGATCCACCGCCCTGAGTTGGTCTCCGAGATCGCCGACCGGTTCGGCAACCAGGTCCTCGTGCTGTCGGTCGACGCGCGCCGAGCGGTCGGCACCGACTCCGGGTTCGAGGTCACCACCCATGGCGGGCGTAAGTCGGCGGGGCTCGACGCGCTCGCGTGGGCCGCCCGGGGGGCTGAGCTGGGTGCGGGGGAGATCCTGCTCAACGCGATGGATGCCGACGGCACGCAGGATGGGTTCGACCTCGACCTGATCCGCGCCGTACGCCGCGAGGTCACCGTCCCGGTCATCGCGTCGGGTGGTGCCGGCCGCGTCGAACACTTCCCCGCTGCCGTCGCCGCGGGCGCAGACGCGGTGTTGGCCGCGTCGGTCTTCCACTTCGGGACGCTGAGCATCGGCGAGGTCAAGCAAGCCCTCGCCGCCGCCGGCCACCCCACCCGCTGACCTTCCTACGCCGACCGGGCACTTATTCCGCCGATCTGGCGCTGAGCGGGCACCTATTCCAGACGGCGCGGAGTAATAGGTGCCCGCTCGCTGCGCTTGGGCCGGAATAAGTGCCCGCTCGCCGCGCTGGGGCCGGAATAAGTGCCCGCTCGGGCGATACTGGGCGGGTGACGCGGGAGTCGGCGGCGGAGATTGTGGCGCGGGTGCGGTGGAACGCGGACGGCTTGGTGCCCGCGGTAGTCCAGGAGAGCTCGAGCGGTGCGGTGTTGATGCTCGCTTGGATGAATGCCGACGCGCTGGGCCTCACGCTGGCGACCGGCCGAGCGACGTACTGGAGTCGGAGCCGGCAGGAGCTTTGGATCAAGGGCGAGATCTCGGGGCACCACCAACAGGTGCACGAGGTGCGGCTGGACTGCGATGCCGACACGGTGTTGCTGAAGGTGACGCAGACCGGGGCGGCCTGTCACACCGGCACAGCCACGTGTTTTGACGCCGACTGCATTGGCGGCGACAGCTCCCTAGAGAGTCCGACGTGAGTCGGACGCAGCGCCCCGGCCTCCTTGCGGTGATGTTCCCCGCGCTGGCAGCGGCGGGGGTCGCAGCGGTCGCCACGACGCGCGGGTGGATCGACTACGGCAGCGAGTCGGCAGCGGCGGTGGCAGCCGTTGCGCAGGTGCCCGATCGAGCACCAGTGCCAGCCGCCCTGGCAATGGCGGTGCTCGCCGGCCTCGGCACTGTGTTGGTGACACGTGGCGTCGTACGCCGTGCGCTCGCGGCAGCGGCCACGGCCCTGGCCCTAGCCCTCCTTGCCGTAGTTGCGGTGTCCGGTGGGCAACTCCGCGACGATGCCCGGGCGGGCATGGTCGCCCTCGGCCAGAGCGACCAAGCGATCTCGCTCAACGGGTGGCATGGAGTCGCCCTCGGCAGCGCCGCGCTCGTCGCGATCCTCGCGGGCGTGGTGGTGTGGGCCTGCCCGCAATGGCCGGAGATGGGGAAGCGCTACGACTCTCCGGTGGGCCAAGAGACCACCATCTCGACGGCTTCGGTGACCTCCAGGAGCGCTGGCGGTGAGGCGGGGGAGACTGCGCCAGGATCGGCCCCGGAGACTCCCGAAGACTGGTGGCGCGCGATTGACGCAGGGCACGATCCGACGGACTCCCGAGGCCACCCTCAGCCCTGATCTCCACGCCATTAGACTGATCCGCGACGGTGCCGTCCGGCGCCGAGGAGATCCCTGGGACAGGTGGACGATGGCAGACAACCACGGAAACACCCCCGCCGCATGGACGGCGGTGGCGTTGGGCATGGTCGGGTTCACGGTGGGCAGCATCGCGTTGATGCAGCGGCCGGTGAGCCTCCCCTTGTTCTGGGTGGGTGTCGCCTTCCTGCCGGTTGCGCTGATCGTCTTCGCCGTGATGACCAAAATGGGTCTCGGCGATCGCTGACGCCGCACTGATCGACCACGGGCGCTGGGTGCGCTTGCGGTCACCCCTGCTTGCAGGTGCTGGCGCGCTGCTGGCAACCGCAGCCCTCCACCTCCGCGACCCTCACGTGGCCGGTTCCTGGGGGATCTGCCCCACCAAGTTGCTCTTCGCGATCGATTGCCCCGTGTGCGGCAGCCTCCGCGCCGTCAATGATCTCACCCACGGTGAGCTCGCCGCGGCCGCGTCGAGCAACCTGCTGTTGGTGCTGGCGCTCCCGCTCGTCGTGTTGCTGTGGGGCCGTCGTACGGCGGTGTTGTGGAGGGGTGCGGCCGAGCCGCTGCCGGTGCCCCGGGCTGTCTGGGTCGTGGGCCTGACCATCGCCGCTGCCTTCATGGTCGCCCGCAACACGGCGTGGGGCAGCTGGCTGCACTCCTGAGCGCCGAACGGCCCCCGCTGCCCGCCCGCTACGCGCGATCGGCACGCGAAACGCCGACGAACGCGTGCCAACCGCGCGTAGGCGCCATGGAGGTGCTCAGAGCAGGGCGCCCGACAGGTCGCCTCGGAGTCGGCTGGTCCAGTGGGGCCAGGGCCGCCCGGTCCGTGGTCATTTCCTACCCGTGTGCCCCGGGGTGAGAAGGTAACCGGGTGAGTGTGCTGATGGAGATCATCGACGGCGTGCGCGCCGATGTCGCCGTCCGCAAGGCCGGCCGCAGTGAAGCTGAGCTCACCGCCGCGATCAGCGATCGGCCGCCCGCGCGCGACCCCATGCCGGCCTTCGCGCGACCCGGGCTGGCCGTGATCGCCGAGGTCAAGCGCAAGAGTCCAAGCAAGGGCGCGCTGGCCGACATACCGGATCCGGCAGCGCTGGCCGAGGCGTATGCCGCCGGGGGAGCGGCCGCGATCAGCGTGCTGACCGAGGAGCGTCGGTTCGGCGGCTCGCTCGCCGACCTCGAGGCCGTCCGGGCTCGCGTCGCGACACCGCTGCTGCGCAAGGACTTCATTGTCGAGCGCTACCAACTTCTTGAGGCGCGCGCGGCCGGGGCAGACCTGGTGCTGCTGATCGTCGCCGGCCTCGCCCCCGAGGTCTTGGTCGATCTGCATGCCGAGTCGCTCGCGCTCGGGCTGACCCCCTTGGTGGAGGTCCACGACGAGGCAGAGACCGAGCGCGCCGTGGAGATCGGTGCCCGCCTGGTCGGCGTCAACGCGCGCAACCTCAAGACCCTGGCCGTCGACCCGGACACCTTTGGCCGACTGCGCCCGCTCCTTCCCGCGGGAGTGCTCGCGGTGGCGGAGTCGGGGATCACCGGCGTCGCGGACGCCCAGCGGTATGCCGATGAAGGGGCCGACGTGGTGCTGGTCGGGGAGGCCCTCGTCAAGGACGGCGACCCGGCCCGCGCGGTGGCTGCCATGACCGGGCTGCGGCCCGCCAACACGGATCGATGAGGAGCGACACGGTGAGTTTTGAGGCCGACCCGTTTGGTTACTTCGGCTCAGGCGAGGGGTCTCCCCGCTGGGGCGGCCGCTTTATGCCGGAGGCGCTGGTCGCAGCCCTCGACGAGCTGACCCTGGCCTGGCAGGAAGCGATGGCCGATCCGGAGTTCATCGCGGACTTCGAGGCGATCCTGCGCGACTACGCCGGCGTCCCGAGCATGCTCTATGAGGCGAGTCGGCTCTCGGAGGTCGCCGGAGTCAAGATCCTGCTCAAGCGGGAGGACCACAACCACACGGGCGCCCACAAGATCCGCAACGTCATGGGCCAGGCGCTGCTGACCAAGCGGATGGGCAAGACGCGCGTGATCGCCGAAACCGGCGCCGGCCAACACGGCGTTGCCAGCGCGACGGCCGCGGCCTACTTCGGCCTCGATTGCACGGTCTATATGGGCTCCGTCGACACCCGTCGGCAGGCCCTCAATGTGGCCCGGATGAACCTGTTGGGCGCCACCGTCGTGCCCGTCGATTCCGGCAGCGCCACGCTCAAGGACGCCATCAACGAGGCCCTGCGCGACTGGGTCGCGAGCGTGGACTACACGGCCTACCTCTTCGGGACGGCGGCCGGCCCGCACCCCTTCCCGAGCATGGTGCGTGACTTCACCCGGGGCATTGGCGATGAGGCCCGCGAGCAGTGCCTGCGCGACCACGGCCGCTTGCCGGACGCGGTCGCGGCGTGCGTCGGTGGCGGCTCCAACGCGATCGGCATGTTTACCGCCTTCCTCGACGACGAGGTGGCGATCTATGGCTTCGAGGCCGGGGGCGACGGTGTGGAGACCGGGCGCCATGCCGCGACCATCTCGGCCGGAGAGCCGGGTGTCCTCCACGGCGCGCGCACCTATGTCTTGCAGGACGAGGATGGGCAGACCGTGGAGTCTCACTCGATCTCGGCGGGCCTGGACTACCCGGGCGTCGGGCCCCAACACGCCCATCTGGCGGCCTCAGGCCGAGCCACGTATCAACCCGTCACCGACGCGGAAGCGATGGATGCGCTGGCCCTGCTGAGCCGGACCGAAGGGATCATCCCCGCGATTGAGTCGGCTCATGCGTTGGCTGGGGCGCTGCGGATTGCGCCGGAGTTGGCCGCAACCCATGGGCCGGACGCGCTGGTGATCGTCAATCTGAGCGGGCGCGGCGACAAAGACATGGGCACTGCCATCGAATGGTTCGGGTTGGGCGAGGGGGCTCAGGCATGAGCAATACCGTGAGCGCAGCCTTCGAACGGGCGCGCAGTGAGGATCGAGCCGTGCTCGTCGGCTACCTCCCCGCCGGGTTCCCCGACGTGGCGGGCGGCATCGCGGCCATCAAGGCATTGGTCGCCGCGGGCGCCGACGTCATCGAGGTCGGCCTGCCCTACTCCGACCCCGTCATGGACGGCCCGACCATCCAGGCGGCCGCGCAGGCGGCGCTGGAGGGTGGCATCCGGACCACCGACGTGCTGCGCACCGTCGAGGCGGTCGCCGCGACCGGCGTACCCACCGTGGTGATGACCTACTGGAACCCCGTCGAGCGGTATGGCGTGGCGCGCTTCGCCGCCGATCTCGCCAACGCTGGCGGCGCCGGGTTGATCACCCCTGATCTGACCCCCGATAGCGGGGTCGAGTGGATCGCAGCCGCCGACGAGCACGGACTGGACAAGATCTTCCTCGTCGCGCCGAGCTCGACCGACGAGCGGATCAGGTTGACGACCGAGGCCGCGCGCGGCTTTGTCTACGCGACCGCGGTCATGGGCGTGACCGGCGCGCGGGCCGAAACCAGTTCGCTGGCCGAGCCGTTGGTCCGGCGTACCAAAGCCGTCACCGACCTGCCGGTTGGCGTCGGCGTCGGCGTCAGCACGCGCACCCAGGCCGCGGAGGTGGCCGCCTTCGCGGACGGAGTCATCGTCGGCTCCGCGTTCGTGCGCGCGCTCCTCGACAACGCGTCCGATCGGGCACGCGGTTTGGCCGAGCTCAGTGCGCTCACCGAGCAACTCGCCCTCGGGGTGCGGGGTGCCTGACCGGCGCCTCCTGCCCGCTCTGCTGGTCGCCCTCGGTCTCTTGTTCGCGGCCGGTTGCAGCGCCGCGCCCGACGAACCCAACCTTCCCGCAGACGTCGAGATCGTCGATGACGACGGCTTCAACGGCGCCGGCCTCGCCGAGCCCTACCAGGTGCCCGAGGTCACGCTGCGTGACACCGCCGGAGCGAGCTACACCCTGGGCCGCGAGCCGGGACCGGAGCTGACCCTCGTCTTCTTCGGCTACACCAACTGCCCCGATCAGTGTCAGATCGCGATGGCGACCTTGGCTTCGGCGCTGACCCGGCTCGACGCCGCCGATCGGGAGCGGGTTGCGGTGGTGCTTGTGACGACCGATCCAGCACGAGACGACGAGGCGACGCTGCGTCGCTACCTCGACCGGTTCAATCCCGACTTCATTGGGCTGACGGGGGAGCTGAGCGAAATCACCCGTCTCGCGGAGCCCCTCGGAGTCGCGATCGAGCGGGGCCGCAAGCTGCCCAGTGGTGGCTACGAAGTCGATCACGGGACGCCGATCATCGCCGTGGAAGCCGGCGGGACTGCCCCGCTGTTGTGGACCGAGGGAACCTCGAGCGCCGACCTCGCCGCCGACGTAGCAAAGCTCCTGTCGTGATGCTCCACGGGCGTGTTCCCCCGCAGGTGTGTCCATGCCGGTGACCCCATGCAGGTGATCCCATGTGGGTGATCCCGAGTCCGGCTCAGGGCGTCTGGCAGCTCGGACCCCTCCCGATCCGTGGCTATGCGCTCTGCATCGTCGCCGGGGTGATCGTGGCGATCTGGATCGGCGAACGCCGCTGGGTCGCCCGAGGCGGTCGTCCGGGTGACGTCTCTGATGTGGCCCTGTGGGCGGTCCCGTTCGGGCTAGTGGGTGGGCGCCTCTATCACGTGCTCACCGACTACGGGCTCTACTTCGGGCCAGGCCGAGAGCCGCTGACCGCCCTCTATGTCTGGCGCGGGGGACTCGGCATCTGGGGGGCTGTGCTGCTCGGCGCGCTGGGGGCTGCCCTCGGCGCCCGCCGACGGGGGATTCGGGTGGTGCCGTTCCTGGACGCGGTCGCTCCCGGCGTCCTCGTGGCGCAAGCGCTGGGCCGCTGGGGCAACTGGTTCAACCAAGAGCTCTATGGCGCGCCGACCGACCTCCCGTGGGGCTTGGCGATCGACCCGGCCTACCGCATGCCCGGCTACGCCGAGTTTGCGACGTTCCATCCGACCTTCCTCTACGAGTGCCTGTGGAACCTGGTGGCTTTCGCGATCATCGTCTGGGCGGACCGGCGCTTCCGGCTTGGCCATGGCCGCGTGGTCGCGCTTTACGTGATCCTCTACACACTCGGTCGGGCCTGGATCGAAAACCTTCGGATCGACACGGTGCAGCTCGACGATGTGGCGGGGCTTCGGCTCAACGTCTGGACCTCGATTCTGTTGCTCACGCTCGCGGTGGTCGCCTTCCTGGTCTCGGCGGTACGCCGCCCCGGCCGGGAGTCGGTGGTGCGCTCTGATGGCGCCGAACCAGACCTGCCAGCCGGTGTCTCACGGGGCGACGCAGCCCCAGACTGAGCCCTCCGCCCGGTGATATGGTCTGCCCACTTGGGCCAACGTCGTCCCACCTGACTCATGGCTTTCCTTGGATCGGTCATCTCCGATGGCCTCCTGGGCTTGACCTCGCCCGCCGTGAGCTGACTGCCTGTGCAGCGGCTCCCGGCCCTGACGACGGGAGACTCGGCCGTGCCCTCCACGACTCCTTTCCAGCGCTTCTCCTCGATGCCGACGCGCCAGGGGCTCTATGACCCCAGCCGTGAGCACGATGCCTGCGGCGTCGCCTTCGTGGCCACCCTGACCGGGATCGCCAGCCGAGAGATCGTGGACCTGGGGCTGACCGCGCTGCGCAATCTGGAGCACCGCGGCGCTGCGGGCGCCGAGCCCAACTCCGGAGACGGCGCAGGCATCCTGCTCCAGGTGCCCGATGCCTTCCTGCGTGAGGTGGTCGACTTCGAGCTCCCGGCGCGCGGCAGTTATGCGGTCGGTACGGCGTTCCTCCCGGCCGACCCGGAGGTTGCGGCCAAGACTCGGCAGCGGGTGGAGGAGCTTGCCGCCGAGGAGGGCCTCGCGGTCCTTGGCTGGCGTTCGGTGCCCGTGGCGCCCGAACTCTTGGGTGCGACCGCGGCGTCGGTGATGCCGTCGTTTGATCAGCTTTTTGTGGCCGGTGCCCAGGTGCGGATGACGGGCATGGCGCTGGAGCGAGCGTCGTTCTGCCTGCGCAAGCGGGCCGAGCGCGAAGCGGAGGTCTACTTCCCCTCCCTGTCCTCGCGCACGCTGGTCTACAAGGGCATGCTCACCACCGACCAGCTCGACCGCTTCTTCCCCGACTTGCGGGACCCGCGGATGGCTTCGGCGCTCGCGGTGGTCCACTCGCGCTTCTCCACCAACACCTTCCCCGCCTGGCCGCTGGCCCATCCCTACCGCTTCATCGCCCACAACGGCGAGATCAACACCGTGATGGGCAACCGCAACTGGATGCGGGCTCGCGAGGCGCTGTTGGCCTCCGACCTGATCCCCGGCGAGATCGATCGGCTCTTCCCGATCTGCACCCCCGGAGGCTCAGACTCGGCCTCCTTCGACGAGGTCCTCGAACTGCTCCACCTCGCGGGCCGGTCGCTGCCGCACGCCGTGCTGATGATGATCCCGGAGGCGTGGGAGAACAACGCCGAGATGGATCGGGCTCGGCGCGACTTCTACGCCTTCCACTCCACCCTCATGGAGCCCTGGGACGGTCCGGCGTGCGTGGTCTTCACCGACGGGAGCCAGATCGGCGCGGTGCTCGACCGCAACGGCTTGCGCCCCTCGCGCTACTGGGTGACCGATGACGGGCTGGTCGTGTTGGCCTCCGAGGTGGGCGTGCTGCCCATCGAGCCGGAGCGCATCGTCCGCAAGGGACGGCTTCAGCCAGGGCGCATGTTCCTCGTCGACACCGATGAGCACCGGATCATCGAGGACGAGGAGATCAAGGCGGCGCTGGCCGCCGAGGAGCCCTACGGCGAGTGGCTCCACGCCGGCGTGATCAAGCTCGAGCAGGTGCCCGAGCGCGAGCACATCGTGCACACCCACGCCTCGGTCACCCGGCGCCAGCAGATCTTCGGCTACACCGAGGAGGAGCTGCGCGTCATCTTGAGCCCGATGGCCCAAGCGGCCATCGAGCCGATCGGCTCCATGGGCACCGACTCACCCATCGCGGCGCTCTCGGCCAAGCCGCGGCTGCTCTTTGACTACTTCAGCCAGCTGTTTGCGCAGGTGACCAACCCACCGCTCGACGCGATCCGCGAGGAGCTCGTCACCTCGCTGCAGGGCTCGATCGGGCCCGAGGCCAACCTGCTGCAGCCCTCGCCCGCGTCGTGCCGCCAGCTCGTGCTGCCGTTCCCCGTCTTTGACAACGACACGCTCACCAAGATCCGGCATATCAACCGCGACGGCGACATGCCCGGCTTCATCACGCACGTCTCCCGCGGGCTGTATGACGTCTCCGGCGGCGGGGCGGCCATGGCCGCGCGTCTCGATGAGATCTGCGCCGAGGTTTCGGCCGCAATCGCGGGCGGCGCACGCATCATCGTGCTGTCCGATCGGCACTCCACCGCCGAGCTGGCGCCGATCCCGTCGCTGCTGCTCACCGGTGCCGTGCACCACCACCTCGTGCGCGAGAAGACGCGCACCCAGGTCGGTCTGGTGGTGGAGGCCGGCGACGTCCGCGAGGTCCACCACGTCGCGTTGCTCGTGGGCTTCGGTGCGGCCGCGGTCAACCCCTACCTCGCCATGGAGTCGGTGGAAAACCTCGCCCGGCAGCGCTACTACGTGACCGTGGAGCCCGAGCAGGCCGTCAGCAACCTGATCAAGGCCCTCGGCAAGGGCGTGCTCAAGGTGATGTCCAAGATGGGTGTCTCGACGGTGGCTTCCTATACCGGCGCGCAGATCTTTGAGGCGGTAGGGCTCTCCCAGGCGGTGGTCGACCGCTACTTCACCGGCACCACCTCCAAGCTGGGGGGCATCGACCTCGACACGATCGCCGAGGAGGTCGCGCGCCGGCACGCCACGGCATACCCCCGGGGTGGGATCTCGCCCGCTCAGCGGCAACTCGCTATCGGCGGGGAGTACCAGTGGCGCCGCGAGGGCGAGCCGCACTTGTTCGACCCGGACACCGTGTTCCGGCTCCAACACTCGACCCGCAACCAGCGCTACGACATCTTCAAGAGCTACACCAGCCGGGTCGACCAGCAGGCCGAGCGGCTGATGACCCTGCGTGGGCTGTTCCGCTTCAAGGACGCCGATGAGAGCGGCCGTGGGCCGATCCCCATCGATGAGGTCGAGTCGGTGGCCGAGATCGTCAAGCGGTTCTCCACCGGGGCGATGTCTTATGGCTCGATCAGCAAGGAAGCGCACGAAACGCTGGCGATCGCCATGAACCGGCTCGGTGCGAAGTCCAACACCGGTGAGGGCGGTGAGGATCCCGATCGGTTGCATGACGCCCAACGGCGCTCGGCGATCAAGCAGGTCGCCTCCGGTCGGTTTGGGGTGACCAGCGAATACCTCACCAACGCCGACGACATCCAGATCAAGATGGCCCAGGGAGCCAAGCCGGGGGAGGGCGGCCAGCTGCCCGGCAACAAGGTCTATCCGTGGGTGGCCAAGACCCGGCATTCGACGCCCGGCGTCGGGCTGATCAGTCCGCCGCCGCACCATGACATCTATTCGATCGAGGACCTTGCGCAGCTGATCCACGACCTCAAGAACGCCAACCCGGCGGCGCGGATTCACGTCAAGCTCGTGGCAGAAGCCGGGGTCGGCACGGTGGCCGCGGGTGTCTCCAAGGCCCACGCCGATGTGGTGCTGATCTCCGGCCACGATGGCGGCACCGGCGCATCGCCGCTGACGTCGCTGAAGCATGCTGGCGGGCCATGGGAGCTCGGTCTCGCGGAGACCCAGCAGACGCTGCTGCTCAACGGTTTGCGCGACCGCATCGTCGTGCAGACCGATGGCCAGTTGAAGACCGGGCGCGACGTGGTGATCGCCGCGCTGCTCGGCGCCGAGGAGTTCGGCTTCGCCACCGCACCACTGGTGGTGTCCGGCTGCATCCTGATGCGGGTCTGCCACCTCGACACCTGCCCGGTGGGGGTAGCGACGCAGAACCCGGTGCTCCGCGAGCGCTTCTCCGGCAAGCCGGAGTTCGTGGTGACGTTCTTCGAATACATCGCCGAGGAGGTCCGCGAGCTGCTCGCGCAGCTCGGCTTCCGCACGCTGGCCGAGGCCGTCGGCCGGGTGGAGTCGTTGGATGTCGACGCGGCGATCGAGCACTGGAAGACCGACGGGCTCGACCTCACTCCGATCTTGCACGCACCGGAGGTGCCGCCCGGGACGAGCCTGCGCCAGGTGACCAC
>JBAQXA010000277.1:0-5170 GCA_049299195.1 Nocardioides sp. | reverse complement strand
ACCCCGGACTGGGCAACCTCGCCGAGTGCGGCGGGGGTCAAGACCGTCCCGAGCGATCGGGCCCGGTCGACATGCTCCACACCCCGGTAGTCGGGGTCGAGGCTGTCGGTCCGTGCGCGGAAGCCCGGATGCCACCGCACCGCACAGCCGAGCTGCTCAGCCGCCCGCTCCACGCGCCCGCCCCGATGGCTCGGGTCCAACCACACGGCCTCCACGTCTCGCTGCACGACGAGTTCGCCGTGCACCTGGGCCTCCACGTAGTCATCGAGCGGATCGCTCAGCGCGACGCGGCTCGCTGCCAACTTCGCGGTCAGTGCCTTCCCCAAGATTTCGGGGCCCCCATACAAGTCGGGGTTGAAGAAGGAGTCCGGGAAGCAGTACGTCGCTCGCGCCGCTGCCTCCTCTCGCAACACGAGATAGGCCGACCCGAAGCGGGGCGCGGGCCCGTGAGCCGCGACTCCGTCGTAGTGCGCGCCATAGACGGGCCGCTCCTCGGGCGGGGCTGCGTCATAGCGCCCGTTGAAGAGCCGGTGCTCCCACTCCCATCGTGCGCCGCCGGGGTGCGCGGTCACGCCGCCGTTGGAGATGCGGGTCTCGAACTGGGAGCGATACCTGCCGTCGCGCGCGATCGACTCGATGACGAGCCGGTCGCCGTAGGGCCAGTCGGGCTGGAACTGGATCGCGACCCTCGGCGCAGGGGTCAGCGCGGCGGAGCTCATCGGGGCAAGTTCACGTCAATAGCAGCGCGATGCCGGCGCACCCCGCTGCCCAGAGCACGCTGGTGAAGGTGCCGATCAGGAAGCGCTCGGCAGTGCCGGTGTTGTCCTGGTTGCGCAGCTCCGGATAGCGCCCGAGCCCCTTGACGGCCAGCGCCAGCGCGATGCCCTCCGGCCAGCCGGCTAGGAGCGCGGCGACGATGGCCGTGCGCTCCAGCCCTCCGATCCATGCCCCGCCTCTCAGAATCTCCCCGGCGCGCACGATCTCGCCAGCTCCCGAGCCGTCCCCAGCTCCTGGCCTGTCCCCGGCTCCCTGGCTGTCCCCAGCTGCCGAGCTGTCCTTGGCCCGGTGATTGCCGCCGTCGGGCGCGGACAGCGGCCTGGCGCCGTCGACCAGCGCGAAGACCTCGACCGTCACCGGCCCACCCCCAGCGACCGCGAGGACCGCAGCGACCAAGACGAGCACCACACGAGCCGTTTGGCCGGTGCTGAGCGGCTCCCACAACGACGCCGTGATCGCGCTCAGCGCGGTGAGGAGCACCCCGAGCACGGTGAATGCTCGTGGCCACCGCACCCACCACGCGGCGAGCATGGCGATCGTGGCGCCGCTCAGCAGCGCCACGAAGACCCCGGCCTCGTCCGTCATGCAGCCATCATGGCAGGGAGCTCCCCCCGAAGATGTCGGCGATGAGTTGAGCCACGAGCTCCCGCGTGCGGCGCCCCTCCGCCACACCGGCGGCCTGCGCACGTTGACTCACCGCCGAGGGGGTGATGCCCAGGGTGCGCCCGACCTCTTCGTAGGTGCTGCCGCCCATGACCAGATCGGCGACCTCCCAGCCCTTGGCCGATCGGCGGGACAGGACCCCCGCCCACAACCACAGCACAGTTTCGAGCTGGCGCGGGCGCGGGTCATCGAGATCCCCCTCCACCCGAAGGCGCCAGGGCGAGGACTTCGCTGCGGTCACCGCGCTGCGCGCCCGGAGGTATGCCGCCCCGCGTCCGGCCCGCACGCTGGCGGGTGGTGGCTCCTCGACGGCGCCGAAGCCGAGGCCGACATTCCAGCCTTCGCCGCGCAGCACGAGCTCGAGCAGGTCGGTGAGAGCCGCAGGGGAGGCCATCAGCCCCTGCACCTCGTCGCCAGCGGTCCGCTCGAAGGGGAGCGACGTGTCCAGGGGCCCCAGCGCCTTCAGGAGGGCCGGCACGCGGTCGGGTTGGGCGCGACTGTCCCGTTGGTCCAGGGTGATGACGCACGGCATACGCAGACTCCCCACTTCAGGCTCTTGCCTTCAGGAAGCATACATTAGGTTATTTCCTAATGTTGGCCTACATAAGGGCATAGCCTAAAGAAAGGCGGGCTCCGGGCTCACTTGCGCCCGATCACGCCGATCACCGGGGGAGCCTTCTGCTCGATCACCGAGACCCGGAAGCCGCCCTGGGTCAAGGCGGCGGAAGCCTTCTTGATGATGTTGGGCACCAGCTCGGGCTGCTTGGCCTCAAAGAACAAGTAGACCGCCCCGCCCGGCACGACGCGCTCGTGAAGCAGCGCCACCTCATCGGCGCAGTCACGCACCCAGAAGAGGTTCACGTTGAACGCGTAGACCTTGTCGAGCCGGCGCACCGGCACCCGCAGCGTGGCCAGGTCGATCTGCCGCACCGTCAGCCGGCCAGCCTCGATAAAGCGCTTGCCGCGTCGCTTGGTCCGGTCCACGCCGGACTCTGAGCGGTCGATCGCAAACAGCTTGCCCTTGGTCAGTCGCGAGCAAATCAGCTCGGCAGCGTGCCCTGGTCCACAGCCGATCTCCAGGATCTGATCGGTGGGCTGGACGTCCATGACGTCGACGGCCCAACGAATCCGAGGCGGGATCTGCGGAAGTGGCATGGCAGTAGCCTGCCACTCCCACACCCGGACGTCAGCCACCGGTCCGGATCTCGACAGATAGGTTGGTCACGTGAACGCTCAGGAGCCGGTCGCAACCGGGCCGCAAACGGGCCACCAGGGGCCGCTGCGGGTGGGCGTTCTCGGTGCCCAGGGCCGGGTCGGACAAGCGATTTGTGCCGCAGTTGAGGCGGCCGCAGACCTTGAGCTCAGCGCCCAGATCGACCTCGGCGACAGCCTCGACACGCTGAGCGATCACGGCGTCCAAGCGGTGGTCGACTTCACCCACCCCGATGCCGTGATGGCCAACCTCGACTACTGCATCAGCCGCGGCATCTCAGCCGTCGTCGGCACGACGGGCTTCGACGAGGCCAAGCTCGCCACGCTGCGCGAGGCGCTCGCGCTGGCCCACAAGCAGCATCCGAAGGTCGGGGTGTTGATCGCACCGAACTTCTCGATTGGGGCGCTGCTGATGATGCGCTTCGCCGAACTGGCCGCCCCGCACTATGAGTCGGTCGAGATCGTGGAGCTGCACCACCCGACCAAGGCCGACGCGCCCTCCGGAACCGCGCGGCGTACGGCGGAACTCGTCGCGGCCGCGAGGCGCGAGGCCGGATCCGATCCGATGCCCGACGAGACCTCGACCGCACTTCCGGGTGCTCGCGGGGCCGAGATCGAGGGCGTCCACGTGCACTCGGTGCGGGCGCGCGGGTTGCTGGCCCATCAAGAAGTGATCCTGGGCAGTGCGGGCGAGACCCTCACCATCCGCCACGACTCCCTCGACCGAGCTTCCTTTGCGCCGGGGGTGCTGGCCGCGCTGCGGGTGATCGAGAGCCGACCCGGCCTGACCGTGGGCCTGGAGAACCTGATCGATCTGGCCTGACTTTTGACCGAGCTGGCTCTTGAAGGCCCGGCTCACACCACGAGTCGAGTGAGTGCCGCCGCAAGCGCCGCACCGAAGACAACCACCAAAAACGGACTCCGCAGGACGAGCAGCACCACGGCCACTCCGAGTCCCACGAGCCGGGCGTCGGCTTCCAAGCGTTGTTGCCCAGCCAACGTCTGCACCGCGATCAGGGCGGCCAGCAGCGCCACCGGGATCAGGTCGGCGATCCGCTCGACCACTGGATTGGCCAGCACGCGGCTCGGCACCGAGAGCCCGGCGAGTTTGAACAGGTAGCAGCCCACGGCGGTCAGGCCGATGGCGAGCCAGATCGTCATGGCAGTTCCTCCGCATCGGGGAACTCGGTGGGATCGGCCGCCTTGGACAGCAGGCCAACCACCAGGGCGACTCCTCCGGCCGCAATGACCGGTATGCCGGCCGCGGTCACCGGCACCAGCCCGAGCGCCAGTGCTGCCGCGAGTACCGCCACCAGCCGATTGCGACGGTCCCGCAGCCGCGGCCACAACAGCGCGAGGAAGGCCGCGCCGACGGCGGCGTCCAGGCCAAACGTCTCGGGGTCGCCGAGTTGGGAACCGGCCAGCGCTCCGATGAGCGTCGCGAGGTTCCAGAACACGAAGACCGCCAACCCGGTGGCGACGAAGCCCAGCCGTGCGCTCGCTTGGCTTGGCCGGTTGATCGACATCGCGGTGGACTCATCGATCACCAACTGCGCGGCTCCCAAGCGGCGCCAGCCGGTGAAGCCCAACGTCGGGGCGAGCCGCAGGCCATAGAGCATGTTGCGTGACCCCAGGAGGAGTGCAGCGACCGAGCCGCTGACGGGGGCGCCGCCAGCGGCCAGCACGCCGACGAGCGCGAACTGAGAAGCACCGGTGAAGACCAGCAGGGAGAGCGCGCAGGACTGCGCGACGGTCAGTCCCGCGGCGACAGAAACTGCTCCCATGGAGAGCCCGTAGGCGCCGGTGGCGATGCCCACACCCAGGCTGTCGCCGATGATGGCGCGCCGCTCGGCGGGAGTCATGGCCCGATGTCGGTGTGCCAGCGCACCTGCTTGAGCGTGGTGGCCTCGCTCACGACGACCTGTCGATAGCCACCGTCGGCCGCCCAGCCAGCCTCCGCCAGGAAGCGCATCCGCGGTTCGTCCTCGGTGAGCAGCCAGGTCACGGCCCGGCCGAAGCGGTCTGCGCTGAGGGTGTCGATGGCGGCCTGGAGCAAGCGGGAGCCGTGTCCTTGGCGGCGTTCGCTGGGGTC
This sequence comes from Nocardioides sp., assembly GCA_049299195.1. Lineage (GTDB taxonomy): Bacteria > Actinomycetota > Actinomycetes > Propionibacteriales > Nocardioidaceae > Nocardioides. The sequence goes on along the minus strand of JBAQXA010000277.1, from coordinate 426 downwards.
AACGCACCACTCACTGAGCTCTCCGTCGGCAATCGGATCGCAGTCGGGGTCTGCGGCCGGCGTCGTGACGGCGAAACCAACGATCCGATTGCGAATCAGCGCGACCAGGACCCGATTGCGGGCGTCGCCGGCCTTGATGAGGGAGGCATGCCAGGCCGCCGCGGTCTGCTCGGCGTCGAGTGCGAGCAGCGGGTCGAGGTCGGCATAGGCGTGCGCCCAGCACGCCACCTGGACCCGGGCGATCTCCGCAGCGTCGTCGGCCCAGGCCACTCGCACAGACACATCCGCGGTAGTCACCCGGCGAATCCTTCCACGCCACCCGGCTCGCGACCGCCTCCTGGCCCCGGGTCGGCCAGTGGCGCAGCCCCGCCGGGCGGCAACTCCTCAAGTGCGTTCGAGTTGCGGCCGAGCGCCACGGCGCTGCCA